>DATBXZ010000305.1:0-5898 GCA_036513995.1 Solirubrobacterales bacterium
CGCAGCTGCGCGCCGCGGTGGAGGAACCCCGAGAGTGAGCGGCCGCTCGCCCGGTGCTCGAGGTCGAGCTCGTACTCGCCGAGCCGGTAGCCGGCGCGGACGGCGTCGACGGTGATCCCGATCTCCATCCCGAAGCCGGCAGCGAAGGGCAGGGTCGCGCGCAGGGTCTCGACGCGCAGCGCCCGCTGGCCGGAGATCGGCGCCTCGGTCTCGGCGCCGCAGAGGCGCCGGATCGCCCCCCGGGCGAAGCCGAGGGCGAGGCCGAAGCCACCGCCGACCCGGCGCGCGAAGGCGGCAACCGCGAGGTCGCACTCGCCTCGCGCGACCGCCTCCACCAGCGGCGCCAGACGTGCCGCCGAAGCCCCCAGGTCGCCATCGCAGAGCAGGAACAGGTCCGGTGCCGGCTCGACGCTCAGCGCCGCCTCCGCCGCCGCCGTCATGTTGGCGCCCTTGCCGTGCGGCTGGCCGCGGCTGACCACCTGGGCGCCGGCCGCCAGCGCCAGCTCGGCGGTGCCGTCGCCGGAGGCGTCGTCGGCGACCCAGATCGCGGCGGCGGGGAACGCTCCCCGCAGGGCGGCGATCGTCTCCGCCACCCGGTCGGCCTCGTTGCGGGCGGCGACTATCACTGCGAGCGAGTCCTTCACGGCGGCTATTGTCCCCGCCCATGCCAGACATCGAGGCTCACATCACCGGCAACGTGTGGAAAATCGAGGTCGCGGTCGGCGACCAAGTCTCCGACGGCGACACCGTCGCGATCCTCGAGTCGATGAAGATGGAGATCCCGGTCGAGTCCGAAGACGACGGCACCGTGAAGGAGATTCGCTGCGAGGAGGGCCAAGCCGTGAGCGAAGGCGACGTCCTCGTGGTGCTGGAGTAGCTCCGGTGGAGGAGCGGCTCGCGAGCGGCAAGCTCACCCTCGACCGGCCGGCCGCGGCGGTCGCCCGGCTCACCATCTCCAATCCCGAGCGCCGCAACGCCCTCGACCACGAGATCCTCGACGCGATCGCCGAGGCGCTGCCACGGCTGGACCGCGGCATCGAGACCCGCTGCGTCCTGATCACCGGCGCGCCGCCGGTCTTCTCCGCCGGCTACGACATCGCCGCGATCCCCGAGGAGACCTTCGAGCGCGATGCCGAGGCGCTGGTCGCCCACCCCTTCCACGATGCGATCGAGGCGATCGCCAAGCACCCCTGGCCGACCGTGGCGGCGATCAACGGCCACTGCCTCGGCGGCGGTCTCGAGCTGGCGATCACCTGCGACCTGCGGATCTGTGCGGCGGGAGCGAAGCTGGGGATGCCACCGGCGAAACTGGGCCTGATCTACGGCCACACCGGGCTGCGCCGGTTCCTCGACGCGATCGGCCTGGCGCGGACCAAGGAGATGTTCCTGGTCGGGCGCAACTACGAGGCGGCGCGGGCCGAGCGCCTCGGCCTCGTCAACGAAGTGGTCGAGGCGGACCGGCTCGAGGCCGAGTCGGTCGAGCTGGCCGCCGAGATCGCCGCCAACGCGCCACTCTCGGTGCGGGGCAACAAGCAGGCGATCGGCCTACTCAACTCCACTCCCGAGCTCAGCGACCAGCAGGAGGCCGGTCTGATCGCCCTGCGCGAGTCGAGCTTCGCCTCGCGGGACCTGCGCGAGGGGATTCGAGCCTTCGGCGAGAAGCGCCGGCCCGAGTGGACCGGACGGTGAGCGCCAAGGCACGTACGGCGCTGGCCAAGTCCGACCCGACGATGGCGGCGCTGATGGAGCGGGTCGGCAAGATCGACCTGGCGACGCGGCTGCGGCGGCGCAGCGAGGAGCGCCCCGCCGACGCCTACGGCGCCCTGCTGCGGGCGATCGTCGGCCAGCAGCTCTCGACCAAAGCGGCGCGGACGATCTACCTGCGGGTGCTCGACATCTTCGACGGCACCACCCCTTCCCCCGAGCAGTTGCTGGAGGCGAGCGTGGCCGACCTGCGCGGCGCCGGCCTCTCCGGTCGCAAGGTCGAGTACATCCAGGACCTCGCCCGGCACGTGCTCAGCGGCGAGCTGGAGCTGGACCGGCTCGACGAGCTCGGCGACGAGGAGGCGATCGCGGAGATCGTCGCCGTGCGCGGGCTCGGCCAGTGGACCGCCGAGATGTTCCTGCTCTTCCACCTCGAGCGACCCGACGTCCTCTCCGGCGGCGACCTCGGCATCCGCAAAGCGGTGCAGGTCGAGTACGGGCTGGAGGAGATGCCCTCCCCCACCCAGGTGCTGGAGATCGGCGAGCGCTGGCGGCCCAACCGCAGCCTCGCGTCGCTCTATCTCTGGGAGTCGCTCGCCGCCGTCCCCGGCGCCTGAGCCGGCCCCGAACGCACGACCCCTCCCCGGGTTCACGCCCACTCCTGATTGGACGACAATGCTGGCATGCGACTTCGTTTCTGGATCGGTCTCGCCGCCGTCCTGCTGATCGCCGCCGGCTCGGTGGCCGCGGCGCTGATCGTCAGCGCCGACGACAGCGCCGACTTTCACGCGAGCCAGCGCGACGAGGCGATACGGGCCGCCCACCAGGCCGAGTCCGTGGCTGGCCTCTCGGTCGGGCAGCTGTCCAGCGCCGCTGCCTTCTTCCAGGCCGAGAACACCTTCAGCGAGCACGAGTTCAACGTCGTCGCCAGGCCACTGCTGGAACAGGGGGCGCTGAGCGGGACCGCCTTCATCCAGCGCCTGCCGAACTCCGAACGGGCCGCGTTCGAACGGCGCCACGGCGTGCCGATCTTCGAACCGGGCCCGAAGGGGCCGCGCAAAGCGCGCACCCACCCCGTCTACTTCCCGATCGTCTACGCGGTCAGCAGCCTCGGCTCGATCTCCCCGGTCGGCTACGACCTCGGCGCCGACCCCAGCCGGGCGCCGTTCCTGCGCCGCGCCCGCGACCGCGGCAAGCCGGTCGCGACGCCGCCGGTGAAGCTGCTGATCGGCGGCATCGGCATCAACGTCTACCGGCCGGTCTACCGCGACGGGGCCCCGACCGCGACCGTCGCTCAGCGCCGCGCCGCTCTGATCGGCTTCGCCGCCGGCGCCTTTCGCGTCGGCGATCTCGCCCGGGCCGCGATCTCGACCGTCCCCAACGCGGTCGACGTGCAGCTGCGGATCGACCGCAACGACGTGGTCGGCTATCAGGGCAAGCTCGAAGACGCGGCCGACGCCCCGATCCACATCGCCGACCGCACCTGGCTGCTGGTCGTCCGCGACCCCAACCGCCCCGACATCAGCCTGCCGCTGCTGCTGGCCGTGATCGGCATCGCCCTGGCGGCCTTGCTGGGGGCGCTGATCCTCGTCTGGAGCCGCAACGAACGGATGCGGGAGCTGGAACGCGAGGCCGACCAGGACCCGCTGACCGGGCTGAAGAACCGCCGCCGTTTCGAGGAGGACCTGAAGATGGCGGTGGCGCGCGGGCGCCGGGAGGGCACGACCGGGGCCGTGCTGATGCTCGACCTCGACCACTTCAAGCAGGTCAACGACACCCATGGCCATCCCGCCGGAGATCAGCTGATCAGGGAAGTGGCCGACGTCCTGCGCGAGCGCAGCCGCGAGAGCGACGTCCTCGCCCGGCTCGGTGGCGACGAGTTCGCCGTCGTCCTGCCTCGCTGCAGCCTCGCCGAGGCCCACGTGGTGGGCGAGGCGATCGCCACGGCGATCCGCGCGCACCAGCCCGCCCAGGAGGGCGTCGAACCGCTCACCGCCAGCGTCGGGGTGGCGATGTTCGGCGACCATCCGCGCACCAGCATCGCCTCGGTCATCTCGGAGGCGGACACGGCGATGTACGCGGCCAAGGACGACGGGCGCGACGGCGTCCGGGTCTTCGACTCGGTGGCGATCCGCGACGACGCCCCGGAGGCGTCCTAGCCGCGGCGCCGGGGCACCAGGCGTCCGGGCGGGTTCCTAGCCTTGCGATCAATCCACCCCCGGACCAGTACCTGGAAAAGAGTCAGGAATGCCCTCTCTGATCACCTTTGACGAAGCCCTCGCCTACGGTCGGCTGACCGACCACGACGAGATCGGCGCCCTGGTCGAGCGCGCCTGGGAGGTCCGCCGCGAGAACTTCGGCGACTCGACCGACATGTGCTCGCTGGTCAACGCCAAGTCCGGCGGCTGCGCCGAGGACTGCGGCTTCTGCGCCCAGTCGCGCTATGCCGAGGCGGACACGCCGATGCACGCGATGCTGGAGCCGGAGCAGATCCTCGAACACGCCAAGGCCGCCGAGGCCGCCGGCGCCCACCGCTTCTGCATGGTCACCCAGGGCCAGGGCCTCTCCAAACGCGACTTCCAGAAGATCCTCGAAGGGACGCGGCTGGTCGCCGAGCAGACCAACCTCAAGCGCTGCGCCTCGATCGGCCACATGTCGACCGAGCGCGCCAAGTCGCTGAAGGAGGCGGGCGTGCAGCGAGTCCACCACAACGTCGAGTCCTCGCGCTCCTACTACCCCGAGGTCTCCTCCACCGTCCGCTACGAGGGCCGGCTGCGGACGATCCAGGCGGTCAAGGAGGCCGGCCTGGAGACCTGCGTCGGCGGCATCCTCAACCTCGGCGAGAGCGAGGAGCAGCGGGTCGAGATGGCCTTCGAGTTGACCGAGATCAACCCGACCTCGGTGCCGATCAACCTGCTCAACCCGCGCGAGGGGACCAAGTTCGGCGATCGCGAGCCGATGGATCCCTGGGAGGTCGTCAAGTGGGTGGCGATCTTCCGCCTGATCATCCCCGGGGCCCTCTTCCGCCTCTGTGGCGGCCGGGTCGAGAACCTCGGCGAGCTGCAACCGCTGGCCGTGAAGGCGGGCCTCAACGGGGTGATGATGGGCAACTTCCTCACCACCCTCGGCGCCGAGCCCGAGGATGACCGGGAGATGTTCGAGGAGCTGGGGCTGAACGTCGCCCGCCAGCCCGACAACGGCGCCAACCCGCGGCCCGACAACCGCTCCGGCTGGCTCGACGGCGAGACGCCGGCGACACCGATGGAGGAGCTGGTCGACCACCAGGACGAAGCCAACTTCTGGGACCCCTCGACGCAGCTGCGGGTGATCAAGAAGACCAAGAAGCCCCCGCCTTACCCGGCGCCAGCCGCGACCAAGTGACCGACGTCGCGGAGCGGCTCGAGGAGCTCCGCGACCGGGGGCTCTACCGGCGGCTGCGGCTGGTCAGTGGCCCGCAGGGCCCGCGGGTCCTGCTCGGCGGTCGCCCGGTCCTGCTGCTCTGCTCCAACAACTACCTCGGCCTCGCCGACCACCCGAAGGTCCGCACCGCGGCCGCCGAGGCGGCGATGCGCTGGGGCGCCGGCGCCGGCGCCTCGCGGCTGATCTCCGGGAACATGGAGCCGCATCGGCAGTTGGAGGCGCGGCTGGCGGAGTTCAAGGGCTACGAGGCGGCGCTGCTGTTCGGCTCCGGCTACCTCGCCAACACCGGCGCGATCGCCGCCCTGGCGGGAGCGGGCGAGGTCGTCTTCTCCGACGAGCTCAACCACGCCAGCATCGTCGACGGCTGCCGGCTCTCGCGGGCCGAGACCTTCGTCTACCGCCACGGCGATCTCGAGCACCTCGCCTGGGGGCTGCGCGAGGCCGCGGGGCGGGGCTCGCTGATCGTCAGCGACGGCGTCTTCTCGATGGACGGTGACGTCGCCCCCCTAACCGAGCTGGCCCAGCTGGCCAAGGCGCACGACTGCCGCCTGATGGTCGACGAGGCGCACGCGACCGGGGCGATCGGGCCCGGTGGCCGCGGCTCGGTCGCGGCCGCCGGGCTCAGCGGCGAGGTCGACGTCGTCGTCGGCACCCTCGGCAAGGCGCTCGGCTCCTACGGCGCCTACGTCTGCACCAACGGAGAGACCGTCGACTACCTGGTCAACCGGGCGCGCTCGTTCGTCTTCTCGACCGCGCCGCCACCGCCCGCGGTCG
>DATBXZ010000306.1:0-2148 GCA_036513995.1 Solirubrobacterales bacterium
CGCGACACCTCTCCGCAGTGCAAGCAGTGCCGGCGCGAGGGCCAGAAGCTCTTCCTCAAGGGTGAGCGCTGCTTCACCGACAAGTGCGGCGTCGAGCGTCGCTCCTACCCGCCCGGCGACCACGGCCGCGGCCGCCTGCGCCAGAGCGAGTACCGCCTGCAGCTGCGCGAGAAGCAGAAGACCCGCCGCTACTACCAGGTGCTGGAGAAACAGTTCCGCGCCTACTACGACAAGGCCTCGCGCCAGGACGGCGTCACCGGCGAGAACCTGCTGCGGCTGCTCGAGTCGCGCTTCGACAACGTCATCGTCCGGCTCGGCTTCGCCGCCTCGCGGCGCCAGGCCCGCCAGCTGATCAGCCACGGGCACTGGATGATCAACGGCCGCCGCGTCAACATCCCTTCCTACCAAGTCCGTCCCGAGGACATCATTTCGATCAAGGCCGGGTCGTCCGCCACCGACACGATTCAGCGGGCGACGGAACTCGTTTCCACCGTCCCGGCCTGGCTCCAGGCCGATCACGATGCCCTCACCGCCAAGATCCTGCGCTATCCCGAGCGCTCCGAGATCTCGGCGCCGGTACAGGAGCAGCTGATCGTCGAGCTGTACTCCAAGTAGTCCGGAACCCGAAATTTCTGAACACGCATACGCAAGGAACTCATGACCACTGATTTCCAGGTCCCCCGCATCATCTCCGAGAAGGTCGACGACCGTCGCGGCACGTTCACGATCGAGCCGCTGGACAAGGGCTTCGGCTACACCTTCGGCAACAGCCTGCGCCGCGTCCTGCTCTCCTCGCTGGGCGGCGCCGCGATCACCAGCGTCCGCATCGAGGGCGTAGCGCACGAGTTCTCGACCGTGCCCGGTGTCAAGGAGGACGTCACCGACATCATCCTCAACCTCAAGGACCTCGTCGTCCGCATGCACACCGACGCCGACGAGGTCGAGGCTCCGCTGGTCGCGACCGGTCCCGGCGAGGTCAAGGCCAAGGACATCGACCTGCCCTCCGGCGTCGAGATCCTCAACCCCGAGGCGCCGATCGCGACGCTGGAGAAGAAAACCAAACTCGAGGTCTACCTGACGATCGGCCGCGGCCGCGGCTACTCGCCGGCCGAAGAGAACAAGTCCGACGAGCAGCCGATCGGCGTGATCCCGATCGACTCGATCTTCTCGCCGATCCGTCGCGCCTCCTACGACGTCGCTGCCGCCCGCGTCGGGCAGCGGACCGATTTCGACAAACTCACCCTCGACCTCGAGACCGACGGCTCGATCGAGCCCGCGGCAGCGCTGCGCGAGGCCTCCGAGATCCTGATCAAGAGCCTGGCGATCTTCACCGACGCCGAGCGGGTCGAGGAGCTGACCGCTCGCGAACCGATTCCGGCGCTGCCGGCCGATCCGCTCTCGGCCCCGAGTGGGGACGGGATCGCCAGCAGCAACGGCCTCGACGAGATCCTGATCGAGGAGCTCGAACTGGGCGTCCGCTCCTACAACTGCCTGAAGCGGGCCGGTGTGCAGACCGTCGGCGACCTCGTGCGCAAGTCGCGCGGCGAACTGAACGCGATCCCGAACTTCGGCTCCAAGTCGATCGAGGAAGTGATCGAGACCCTGCACGCCCGCGGCCTCGATCTCCAGCAAGACTGAGGCGACGAGAGCGGAGCGGAGAGTCCTGTGCGTCACCGTAAGAAGCGGAACAAGCTCAGTCGCGATGCCGCGCATCGCGAGGCGCTGCTCTCGAACCTCTCGAAGCAGCTGATCGAGCACGAGCGGATCGAGACCAGCCAGGCCAAGGCCAAGGCGGTCAAGCCCGAGGTCGAGAAATTGATCACGCTGGCCAAACGCGGCGATCTGCACGCCCGCCGCCAGGCCCTCTCGACGCTGCACAACGACAAGTTCGTCGTCCACAAGCTGTTCGACGAGGTGGCGCCGCGCTACGCGACCCGCCCTGGCGGCTACACCCGCATCGTCAAGCTCGGCCCACGCCGCTCGGACAGCACCGAGATGGTGTACCTCGAGCTGGTTTGAGCCCCGGCTCCTTCCGCCTCGATATCGAATACGACGGCTCCGGCTTCTCCGGCTGGGCCAGGCAACCGGGCCTGCGCACGGTCCAGGCCGAGCTGGAGACGGCGCTGGAGACGATCCTGCGCGAGCCGG
>DATBXZ010000307.1:0-3695 GCA_036513995.1 Solirubrobacterales bacterium
GCCGGGGTCGGCAGCCGCCCGATCGCCGTCTCCACGGCCTCACCCTCGCCGTCGCAGCGGCGGAAGATCCACTCGAGGACGCGGCTGTTCTCGCCGTAGCCGGGCCAGAGGAACTTGCCGTCGGCGTCCTTGCGGAACCAGTTGACATAGAAGACCCGCGGCAGGTCCGCCCCCTCGCGCTTGCCGGCCTTGAGCCAGTGGGCGAAGTAGTCGGCCATGTTGTAGCCGCAGAAGGGCAGCATCGCCATCGGGTCGAAGCGCAGCTGGCCGACGGCACCGGCGGCGGCGGCGGTCGTCTCCGAGGACATCGTCGCCCCCATGAAGACGGCGTGCTCCCAGTCGAAGGCCTCCTGGACGAGCGGCACCACGGTGGCGCGACGGCCGCCGAAGAGGAAGGCGTCGATCGGCACGCCGGCGGGGTCCTCCCACTCCGGCGCGATCGAGGGGCACTGGGAAGCGGGGGTGGTGAAGCGGGCGTTCGGGTGCGCGGCCGGGCTCTCGGAGTCGGGGGTCCAGTCGTTGCCGTGCCAGTCGATCGCGTGCGCCGGCGCCTCGCCGGTCATCCCCTCCCACCAGATGTCGCCGTCGTCCGTCTTGGCGCAGTTGGTGAAGATCGAGTTGCGCTCGATCGTGTCCATCGCGTTGGGGTTGGTCTTGTGGCTGGTGTTGGGGGCGACGCCGAAGAAGCCGGCCTCGGGGTTGACCGCGTAGAGGCGGCCGTCGTCGCCGAACTTCATCCAGGCGATGTCGTCGCCGACCGTCTCGACCTTCCAGTCGGGCAGGGTCGGGACCAGCATCGCCAGGTTGGTCTTGCCACAGGCCGAGGGGAAGGCGCCGGTGATGAACTTCACCGCGCCCTCGGGCGAGGTCAGTTTGAGGATCAGCATGTGCTCGGCCAGCCAGCCCTCGTCGCGCGCCATCGCCGAGGCGATCCGCAGCGCGAAGCACTTCTTGCCGAGCAGGGCGTTGCCGCCGTAGCCGGAGCCGTAGGACCAGATCTCGCGTGTCTCCGGGTAGTGGACGATGTACTTGTTGTCCTCGTTGCAGGGCCAGGAGACGTCCTCGACGCCCGCGGTCAGCGGCATCCCGACCGAGTGCACGCAGGGGACGAACTCGCCCTCGTTGCCGAGCGCGTCGAGGGCGGCCTTGCCCATCCGGGTCATGATCCGCATCGAGACGGCGACGTAGGGGGAGTCGGTCAGCTGGACGCCGATTTCGGAGATATCGGAGCCGATCGGGCCCATCGAGAAGGGGACCACGTACATCGTGCGACCGGCCATCGAGCCCTTGAAGAAGCCGTTCAGCTCCGCCCGCATCTCGGCCGGGTCGCGCCAGTTGTTGGTCGGGCCGGCGTCGGCCTCGTCCTCGGAGCAGATGAAGGTGCGGTCTTCGACCCGGGCGACGTCGGCGGGGTCGGAGAGAGCGAGGTAGGAGTTCGGGCGCTTGGCGTCGGAGAGGCGCTCGAAGGTGCCCGCGTCGATCAGCGTCTGGGCCAGCGAGTCGTACTCCTCGGCGGAGCCATCGCACCAGTGGACCGCGTCGGGCTGCGTCAGGGCCGCGATCTCGCCTACCCAGGCAGTCAGTTTGGCGTGGGTGGTCAGCGCGGGGGCCGTGGTCAGGTCGCTCATTCGCCTCTCTCTATTGCTTGAATTTGAAGCCGACGACGTCGACGTCGGCGTCCTTGTTGCGAATCTTCAGGGTCACAGTTGCCTTCTTGCCGTCGGAGAAATTCACTGCGCAGACGAAGGTCGCGCCGGGATCTACATCCTCTCCCGATGGGCAATCGACTGAGTCGATCTTTTCATGACGGACGTGTTCAACGTTTGCCTGGAGGGTGTCCTCGGTCTTTTCGCTATCGATGACGGTGCCGCCGCAACCGGCTGCCGCAAAGGCAATGGCAGCTAGGGCGACAACCAAAAAGCAACGAGCCAGAAGGCTCATTTCTCTCGCTGGGGGCCAAGACTCACCCCGCAGAGTATTCCACGCGCGCCGGCTCCCGACGCGCCCCGCGGCACGTCGATAGGGTTCCGCGCCGCATGAGGTTCTACGAGTTCGAGGCGCGGAAGATCGTTGAGCTGGCGGGGATTCCCGTCACCAAGTACGGCTTCTGCACGACCGCCGACGAGGCACGCGAGGCCGCCGAGGAGATCGGCGGGCCGGTCGTGATCAAGTCGCAGGTGCTGAGCGGCGGCCGGATGAAGGCCGGCGGCGTCAAGTTCGCCGACACGCCCGAGGAGGCCGCGGCCCACGCAGCCGACATCCTCGAGCTCGAAATCAACGGCCACATGCCGCGCGGCGTCCTCGTCGACCCCAAAGCCGAGGTCAAGCAGGAGTACTACGCCAGCGTCGTCTGGGACGGCACCGCGAAGAAGCCCCTGATGCTGTTCAGCGACATGGGCGGGATCGACATCGAGGAGGTCGCCGAGACCCACCCCGACCACGTCGGCAAAGGCCACGTCAGCAACCTGATGCCGATTCCCGACTTCGAGGCCAAGCAGACGATCGCCGCGACCGGGGTCACCGGCTCGCAGCTCAACCGCGCCACGCCGATCCTCGCCAAGCTGGCCCGCCTCTTCCGCGACTACGACATGACCCTGGCCGAGATCAACCCGCTGGCCGAGCTGACCGACGGCAGCTTCGTCGCCCTCGACGCCCACATGGAGATGGAGGCGGAGGCGGTCGGGCGACAGAAGGGCCTCCTCCGCAAGCAACTGGAGATCGCCGAGGAAGACACCCGCGAGACCTACGAGCCCTCCGACTTCGAGCGCAACGTCGCCGCGATCGACGCCGCCGACCACCGCGGCGTGATCCAGGGCAAGGACCACGGCTTTGAGGGCAATCTCGGCCTTGTGATCGGCGCCGGCGGCGGTTCGCTGACCCTGACCGACGCGGTCCGCAGCCAGGGCGGCAAGCCGGCCAACTACTCCGAGATCGGCGGCAACCCCTCCGTCGCCAAGGCCTGCGGCCTGGCCAAGGAGGTGCTGGAAAAGGACGGCGTCGAGAAGATCGCGGTGATGATGTCGATCGTCTCCAACACCCGCGTCGACATCGTCGCCCGCGGCGTCATCAAGGCCTGCCTCGAGCTCGGCAAGGACCCGGGCGAGACGATCGCGATCTTCCGCATCCCCGGTGCCTGGGAGGACGAGGGCTTCAAGATCCTCGAGCGCTACGGGGTCGAGACCTGCGACCGCTCGGTCTCGCTCTGGGAAGCCGCCGGCCGCGCCGTCGCCAAGATCCAGGGAGAGGCGGCCGCCGCATGAGCATCCTGCTCGACCGCGACACCACCTTCATCGTCCAGGGGATCACCGGCCGCGAGGCGGTCAACCTCACCCGCGAGTGCCTCGACTACGGCTCCAAGGTCGTCGGCGGCGTCACCCCCGGCCGCAAGGGCCGCGAGGTCCACGGGGTGCCGGTCTTCGACACCGTCGCCCAGGCGGTCGAGCACCACGGCGGCCCGATCGACGGCTCCGTCGTCACCGTCCCCCCCGCCTTCACCAAGGACGCCGTCTTCGAGGCGATCCTCAACGGGATCAAGCTGATCGTGATCGTCACCGAGCGGATCCCGCGTGGCGACGTCGCCCAGATGGTCGAGGTCGCCACCGAACAGGGAGCCCGGATCATCGGACCCAACTGCCTGGGGATCATCGTCCCCGACGTAATCAAGATGGGCGGGATCGGCGGCCCCGCGCGCGACG
>DATBXZ010000308.1:0-6386 GCA_036513995.1 Solirubrobacterales bacterium
CACCTTGGCGGCCGTCCGCATCCCCTCGCGGATGATGTTCGAGTTGAAGGCACCGGCGAGGCCGCGGTCGCCGGTGACGAGGACGATGCCGACCCGCTTGACGTTCTCGCGCTCGACCATGACCGGGACCCGCGGGATGCCGCCGGCGCGCTCGGAGGCCTGGCGGGTGAGCTTGCGCATCCCCTCCGCATAGGGCCGCAGCTGGTCGATCCGCTGTTCGGCCCGGCGCAGGCGTGCCGCCGCGACCATCTCCATCGCCCGCGTGATCTTGTTGATGTTCTTGATCGACGCGATGCGATTCTTGACTTCCTTCTGGCTGGCCATGGCGGAACCCGGGACCTGACTAGGCCGCGGCTGCCTCCTCGAGCGGGTCGCCGTGCTCGTCGAAGTCGGCCCCGAAGTCGTCGACGAAGTCGGCGATCGCCTTGCCGAGCTCCTCCTCGTCTGCCTCCTCGAGCTTGCCGCTCTCTTCGATCCGCTTCAGCAGCTCGGCCTTCTCGGAATGCAGGCGGACGCGCAGGTCGGCGAGAAACTCGCCGACGCGCTCGACCTTGACGCGGTCGAGATAGCCACCGGTGCCGGAGTAGATCGAGGCGACCTGGTCGCCGACGCTAAGCGGCTCGCGCTCTTTCTGTTTCAGCAGCTCGACCAGCCGTTCGCCGCGAGTCAGCGCTTTCTGCGTCTCCGCGTCGAGCTCGGAGCCGAACTGGGCAAAGGCCTCGAGGTCGCGGTACTGGGAGAGATCGAGGCGCAGTTTCCCGGCGACCTTCTTCATCGCCTTGGTCTGCGCGTTGCCACCCACCCGGGAGACCGAGATGCCGACGTTGATCGCCGGCCGCACGCCCGAGAAGAAGAGGTCGGACTCGAGGAAGATCTGACCGTCGGTGATCGAGATCACGTTGGTCGGGATGTAGGCGGAAACGTCGGAGGCCTGGGTCTCGATGATCGGCAGCGCCGTCAGCGAGCCGCCGCCGAGCTCGTCGTTCAGTTTCACCGCCCGCTCGAGCAGCCGCGAGTGCAGGTAGAAGACGTCGCCGGGGTAGGCCTCGCGACCCGGCGGGCGCCGCAGCAAGAGCGACATCTGGCGGTAGGCGGCGGCGTGTTTGGTGAGGTCGTCGTAGACGCAGAGCGCGGCTTTGCCGTTGTAGAGGAAGTGCTCGCCCATCGCGCAGCCGGCGTAGGGGGCGATGTACTTGATCGGCGCCGCCTCGTCGGCGGGAGCGGCGACGATGATCGTGTTCTCCATCGCCCCGTTCTCCTCCAGCGTCTCTTTCAGCTGGACCACGGTGGACATCCGCTGCCCGATCGCGACGTAGATGCAGATCAGGTCCTTGTCCTTGTTGTTGATGATCGTGTCGATCGCGATCGCCGTCTTGCCGGTCTGGCGATCGCCGATGATCAGCTCGCGCTGGCCACGGCCGATCGGGATCATCCCGTCGATCGCCATCAGGCCAGTCTGGACCGGTTCCTCGACCGGCTGGCGCTCGACCACGCCGGGCGCTTTGAACTCGGCCGGGCGGGTCTCGGTGGTGGCGACTTCGCCGCGGTTGTCGAGCGGGCGGCCGAGCGGATCGACCATGCGGCCGAGCAGCTCCTCGCCGACGGGGATCTCGAGCAGGTGGCCGGTCCGTTTGACCGTGTCCCCCTCGACGATCTTTTCCCACTCGCCGAACAGCACGGCGCCGACGTTGTCGGCCTCGAGGTTCAGGGCCAGCCCGGTGACGCCGTGCGGCAGGTCCAGCATCTCCAGCGCCATCACGTTGTCGAGGCCATGGATGCGGGCGATCCCGTCCGCCACCGAGAGGACGGTGCCCACCTCGGTGAGGTCGGCGGAGTCGGTCTCCAACCCCTCGATTCGCTCTCGCAGAATGCTTGCGATCTCGTCCGGCTTGATCTCCATCGGGTGCTCAGCTCCTCCTTACGCCGCGCTCGCGACGGTCTTTCGAAGTTTCTCCAGGCGACTGCGGATGCTCGCGTCGAGGACCATGTTGCCGACCTGCAGGACGATGCCGCCGAGGATGTCGTCGTCGACACGGCTCGACAGCTCGACCCGCTCGCCGGTCTGACGTTCGACCTCTGCGCCGATCCGCTCGATCACGGCTTCGTCGAGGTCGACGGCGCTGACGACGGTGACGTCGAGGCGGCGGTTCTCCTTCTTCCAGAGCTCGTCGAGCTCGCGGCGGATGCGGAAGATCTCCGGCATCCGGTGTTTCTCGATCAGCAGCTCGAGGAAGTTCGTCAACTCCGGCTCAGCGCCGGAGATCGCCCGCCCCAGGCCCTCCCGCTTGTCGGCGGAGGAGAGGTAGGGGCTGAAGAGGAAGACCTGCAGCTCCTGGCTGCCGTCGACCGCGTCGGCGAACTGGGCCAGCTGCGACTGCAACGAGTCGAGCTTGCCTCTGTCCTTGCCGGCCTCGAACAGGGCGTCGGCGTATACGCGAGCGGCCTCGGGCATCTAGTTCTTCTCCGCCCCCGAGAGCGCGGAGAAGTCGACCTCCGCCAGCGCCTCCTCGACGAGCCGCTTCTGGTCCTCGCCGGAAAGGCTCTTGCGAGTGACTTTCTCGGTCGCCAGCACGGTCAGGTCGGCGACCTCGCCGCGAATCTGCTCGAGCGAGCGCCGGGTCTCGGCTTCGATGTCCCGCTTCGCCTGGGCGACCAGCTCCTCGCGCTTCTCGCGGCCGGCGGTCGTCGCCTCGGCCTCGGCCGTCTCGGCGGCTTTGCGGGCGCGGGCCATGATCTCGTCGGCCTGCTCCCTTGCCTCGGCCAGGCGGCCGCGGTACTCGGCCAGCAGCTCGTCGGATTCGCGACGCTGGCGCTCGGCCGTGTCGAGCGACTCGGCGATCGTCTTCGCCCGCCGGTCCAGGGCCTCCTGGATTTTCGGGAAGGCGACCTTGCTGAGGACCCACATCGTGAACAGGAAAAGGACCAGGGTCCAGATCATCAGACCCAGGCCCGGCGAGACGAGGAAGCTGCCACCGCCTTCTTCGCCTGCCTTCTCCGCCGCGAGCGGGATCGCGGCTATGTAGCCGAGCAGCTCCATGCGCCTAGAGGAAGAAGGCGATCAGGCCGAAGATGAACGTGTAGAAGGCCACGGCCTCGGTCAGGGCGAAGCCGAGCCAGCGGATGCTCTGTAGCTCGTCTTTCATCTCCGGCTGACGGGCGACCGACTCGATCTCCTTGCCGAAGATGAAGCCGATGCCGATGCCGGCGCCGATCGAGCCGAGGCCGGCACCGACGCCGAGGGCGACGGCCTTACCGGCAGCTTCCACGCCTTCGTCCGAGACGGCGGCGATTACGGGGGACAGGTCCATGAAAAGCGCTCCTTTTCTAATGACTGGCGGAGGTGGCTCCGCCGAGATAGATGGCAGTGAGGGTCGAGAAGATAAATGCCTGCAGCGTTGCGATCAGCCCGACCTCGAGGATGAAGAAGAAGAAGGCGAGCGGGAAGGTGAGGGCGCCGAGCGCGGCGATGCCGAGCAGCACCGCCAGCCCACCGCCCATGAATAGCAGCAGCAGGTGGCCGGCGAGGATATTGGCGAAGAGACGCACGGAGAGCGAGATCAGCCGGGCGAGGTGGGAGATCGCCTCGATGACGAAGATGAAGCCCTTGGCGGCCGGGTTCATGTCCTCGAGGCCCGGCGGCAGCCAGCTGGCGAGGTACTTGAAGAGGCCCTTGGCCCGGATCCCTTCGACGTGGTAGGAGACCCAGACGACCAGGGTCAGGACCAGCGGGATCGAGAGGTTGGCGGTGGCGGCATAGATCGCGAAGGAGGGGATTTCGGCGCCGAAGATGTTGACCGTGTGCTCGGTGTTGGTCGGCAGCGGCAGGAAGCCGATCATGTTCGAGAACCAGATCCAGAAAAAGAGCGCGGCCAGGAAGGGGAACCAGCGGCTGGCCATCTTCGGCTCCAGGTTGCCGCCGGTGATCGTGTCCTTGGTTATGCCGTAGGCGAACTCCATCGCGGTCTGCACCCGGTTCGGCTTCTGCTGCATGCGGCGGGAGATCCAGACCATCGTGCCGATCGTCAGGGAGCTGGCGAGGACGAGGTAGAGCACCGCCTTGTTGATGCTGAGGTCGATGCCGGCGAGGTGAATCGAGACCCACGGTTCGAGCTTGAACTCGTTCTGCGGCTGGAAGGCTTCGTTTTTGCCGGAGCTGCCGAAGATCAGCATCATCAGGATCGCGATCCCGAGGTAGACGCCGAGCCCGATGAAGACCTTGGTCTTGGTGCTCATGCCACTCCCTGTCCCTCGGGCTGCTCACCGAAGAGGTGGGCGAGGCCCTGGGCGGCGAAGGAGACGGTGAAGAGGACGAGGACGAGGATCGCGGCGGCGAGGCCCGCTTCGCGCTCGGCCAGACCGACCAGGAGCACCGCGGTCGCCATCAGCCAGACGCAGCCGAGCGTGGTCGCGGCGACGATCCCCATCGCCTTCTGGCGGTTGCCGGCGGCGAGCTCGGCCCGGGCGCGGCGGCCGGCGAGCGTCTGGATGCCGCGCTGGGCAAGCCAGGCGGCGGCGGCGACAGCGTAGCCGAGCATGGGCAGCCCTCCCAGCAGAAAGACTGCGAGGGCGACGGCCAGCAGCAGTAGGTCGACGTACTTGGGAGGAGACATAAAAGACGCCCGGCTCGGGCAGAGCGGGCGGACTGGCGACTATACCCAAATAGTCCCGGGAATGGCTTTGTGAAGCCACTTCGTGAGTGTTGCCACTACCCCTCGGGGGGGTCCAGGACGATCGCCTCGAATTCGCCCGTCTCCGGATTGATCCGGCCACGGCGCAGCTTGAGGATCTCCAGCACGTAGACGAGGTAGACGCTGGCGGCGAGAGCGAACAGGATCAGGGCGCCCATCACCAGCGTCCAGAGCAGGTTGAAGTGGCCGTGGTTGTCGCTGTAGGGGACGAAGCGCAGGGCCAGCGCCAGCGCCGCCATCACCAGCGTCCAGGCGTAGAGGTAGGCGACGGTCCGGCGCTGGGAGAAGCCGATGTTGGCCATCCGGTGGTGGAAGTGCCAGCTGTCGGCCTGGTAGATCGGCTGCCGGTATTTGAGCCGCTTGGCGACGACGAAGCCGGTGTCGAGGATCGGCACCGCGAGCACGATCAGGGGGAAGGCGAGGGCGATCACCGCGTTGGTCTTCAGCGCTCCCTGCACCGAGGCGGTGGCCAGCAGGTAGCCGAGCAGGTTAGAGCCGGTGTCGCCCATGAAGCTGGAGGCGGGCGGGAAGCCGTGGCGGAGGAAGCCGAGCGCGGCGCCGGCGGTGAGCGCGGCGAGGACGCCGGCGGCGTTGCGTTCGAGCGAGAGCGCGATCGCCGCCAGGGCGATCGCGGCGATCGTGCAGACCCCGGCGGCGAGCCCGTCGACCCCGTCGAGGAAGTTGATGACGTTGACGACGGCGACGATCCCCAGCACGGTCAGCGGATAGGCGAGCCAGCCCAGTTCGAAGCCGCCGACGAAGGGCAGGGTGAGGTTGTCGACGCGGACCCCGGCGGCGACCGGGATCGAGGCGGCAGCGATCTGGCCGACCAGCTTCGGGAAGGCGGAGAGGCCGCGGACGTCGTCGACGACGCCGACCGCGGCGATCGCCACGGCGCCGAGCAGGATCGAGCGGCTCTCGCCGTCGCCGGGCAGCCAGATCCAGCCGGCGGCCTCGACCGCGACCAGGATCGCCAGCCCGGAGAGGCGCGGCATCGGCTTGCTGTGCAGGCCGCGCGGCTTCGGCAGGTCGATTGCCCCGACCCGGAAGGCGAGGCGCTCGGCGTACGGGACCAGCAGCCAGGCGATCGCCGCGGCGAGGAGGAAGGCAAAGACGGCGTCGGTTGTCGTCACGGCCATTGGGCTTTTGCCCCCTGACGGAGAGCGGGCGGGATCAGGCTACTTGAGGTCCGCGACGGCGCCGAGGGCGCCCTCGACCAGCGGCGCGGCGTCGCGCGGGTGGCGGACGCCGACCGGCGAATCGCGCTTGCGCAGCGCCAGCGCGGCCGGGTCGGCGAGGAGCTGGAGGCGGCCGTCGGCGATCAGCGCCTCGTCGACGCCGCCCATGCGGCCGCTGAAGGTCGAGAAGACCGGCGTGCCGAGCGCGACCGCCTCGCGGTTCATCGTCCCCCCCGCGCTGACCACCAGGTCGGCGTGGGCGATCAGGCTCTGGGCGTCGATCGCCCGCTCGGGGACGATCAGGTTGGCGGCGCCGCGGGCGCGCACCGCCGCCCCCTGCTCCTCGGTCCGGGGGATGACCACGGCCTGGGCCTCCGGCGCCGCCGCGAGGCGCTCGATCGTCGCCCCGTAGAGGTCGTTGCGGGCGTGGTACTCGGAGGTCTCCGGCGGCGGGCGGACGACGACCAGCACCTTCTCGCGGTCGAGCCCGAGCTCCCCCAGCACGCCTGAGTCCGGCTCG
>DATBXZ010000309.1:0-13220 GCA_036513995.1 Solirubrobacterales bacterium
CGACGTTCGAGGTCATGATCAGGACCGTGTTGGTGAAGCTGACGGTGCGGCCCTGGCCGTCGGTCAGGCGTCCGTCGTCCATCAGCTGCAGCAGCGTGTTGAAGACGTCGGGGTGGGCCTTCTCGATCTCGTCGAGCAGTACCACCGCGTAGGGCCGCCGCCGTACCGCCTCGGTCAGCTGGCCGCCCTCCTCGTAGCCGACATAGCCGGGCGGGGCGCCGATCAGCCGCGCCACCGTGTGCTTCTCCATGTACTCGGACATGTCGAGGCGGACGATTGCCTGCTCGGAGTCGAACATGAACTCCGCCAGCGCCTTCGCCAGCTCGGTCTTGCCGACCCCGGTCGGGCCGAGGAAGAGGAAGGAGCCGATCGGCCGGTTCGGGTCCGAGAGCCCGGCGCGAGAGCGCCGCAGCGCGTTGGAGACGGCCTCGATCGCCTCGTCCTGGCCGATCACGCGGTCGTGCAGGCGGTCCTCCATCTGGATCAGCTTCTGCACCTCGCCCTCGAGCAGGCGGCTGACCGGTATCCCGGTCCACTTTCCGACCACCTCGGCGATGTCCTCCTCGGTGACCTCGTCGGAGAGCAGCGAGGTGCCGCCGGCGTGCAGCTCGGCGATCCGCGCCTCCTGCTCGGCGACCGCCTTTTCCAGCTCGGGGATGTCGCCGTAGCGCAGCTTCGCGGCGCGCTCGAGGTCGGCCTCGCGCTCGGCCCGTTCGGCCTCGCGACCCGCTTCCTCGAGCTGCATCTTGGCCTCGTTGATCGAGTCGATCGCGCCCTTCTCGTTCTGCCAGCGGGCGTTCATCTCGTTGAAGCTCTCGTTCAGCTCGGCGAGCTCGGCCTCGAGCGCGTCCAGCCGCGCCTTCGAGGCGTCGTCGGTCTCTTTCTGCATCGCCGTGCGCTCGATCTCCAGCTGCTGGATCCGCCGTTTCACCTCGTCGACCTCGGTCGGCATCGAGTCGTTCTCGATCTTCAGCCGCGAGGCCGCCTCGTCGATCAGGTCGATCGCCTTGTCAGGCAGGAAGCGATCGGCGATGTAGCGCTCGGAGAGAGTCGCCGCGGCGACGATCGCCGAGTCGGTGATCCTCACCCCGTGGTGCTCTTCGTAGCGCCCCTTCAGGCCCCGCAGGATCGCGATCGTGTCGTTGATGTCGGGCTCGCCGACCGTCACCGGCTGGAAGCGCCGCTCCAAAGCCGCGTCTTTCTCGATGTGCTTGCGGTACTCGTCGAGAGTGGTGGCGCCGACCGCGCGCAGCTCGCCGCGCGCCAGCATCGGCTTCAAGAGGTTGGCGGCGTCGACCGCGCCTTCGGCCGCGCCGGCGCCGACGATCGTGTGCAGCTCGTCGAGGAAGAGGACGATCTGGCCCTCCGCCTCCTGTACCTCGGAGAGCACCGCTCTCAGCCGCTCCTCGAACTCGCCGCGGTATTTGGAGCCGGCCAGCAGCGAGCCGATGTCGAGCGCGATCACGCGGCGATCGCGCAGGCTCTCGGGCACGTCGCCCTCGACGATCCGCTGCGCCAGGCCCTCGACGATCGCGGTCTTGCCGACGCCGGGCTCGCCGATCAGCACCGGGTTGTTCTTGGTCCGGCGCGAGAGCACCTGGACGACGCGGCGGATCTCCTCGTCGCGGCCGATCACCGGATCGAGCTTTCCGTCCCGCGCGTCGGCGGTCAGGTCGCGGCCGAATTTCTCTAGCGCCTCCGCCGTCGCCTCCGGGTTCGGCGAGGTGACCTTCTGCGGGCGCACCTCGCCGATCGCCTTGTCGAGCGAGTCGCGGTCGGGGAGCACCTCGCCCAGCTGGGAGTCCTCGGTCAGCGCGAGGAGGAAGTGGTCGGTGGAGATGTAGGAGTCGCCGAGCCGCCCCATTTCCTGCTCGGCCCGGCGCAACGTCGCCGCCAGGGCCGACGACATCCGCGGCTCCTCGGCCTCGCCGCCGAGCTTCGGCAGCGCCGCGACCGCCTCGCTGGCCCGCGCCGCGATCACCGCCGTGTCGGCGCCGAGGCGCTGCAGGATCGGCACGACCAGGCCTTCGGGCTGATCGAGCAGGACGACGAGCAGATGAGCGGGGGCGGCCTCCGGATTGCGGTGGCTGCGCGCCAGCTCCAGCGCCGATTGCACGGCTTCCTGGGATTTGACCGTGAAGCGATCGGCCTGCATCAGTGCAGCCTTCCTTTCGTCGTCCCCTCCAGCTCTTCGATTCGCTTGCGGGCCCGTTCCACTTCGGCGCTCAGCTTTGCCACCCGCTCTTCCAGCGCTAGCACGGTCTCGACGCCGACCAGGTTCAGCCCCTGCGCGGTCATTTCCTGGATCCGCCGCAGCCGCTCGACGTCGCGCTGGGAGTAGAGGCGGGTGTTCTTCGGCGAGCGCTTCGGCGCGATCAGCCCGCGCTGCTCGTACATCCGCAGCGTCTGCGGATGCATCTCCGCCAGTTCCGCGGCGACGGAGATCATGAACACGCCCTGCTCCTCGTCGAAGGTCGCTTTGACCCGGCGCCGGTAGGTGGCCATCAGCTCCCCGCCCTGCGCAGCAGCTCCGCTCGCGGGTCGGCGCCGTTGAAGGCCTCGGCCAGCTTCTCGGCCGCCTCGCTCTGCGCCTCGCTCAGCTCCGCCGGCACCTCGATCTCGAGCCGGTAGCGGATGTCGCCGCGGCCCTTGCCCTTCGGCTTCGGCGGGCCCTCGCCACGCAGCCGCTGGACGGCGCCGTGCCTGGTCCCCGCCGCCACCTTGATCCTCTTCGTCCCCGCCAGGGTCGGTACCTCGATCGTGCCGCCGCGCAGCGCCTCGGGGATCGTGATCGGCACCGTCACCTCGAGGTTGCCGTCGTCGAGCCGCTTGAAGACCGGGGAGGCGGCGACCCGGGTGGTCACGTAGAGGTCGCCGGGCGGGCCGCCGCGGGGCCCCGCCTCGCCCTTGCCGGCGAGCCGGATCCGCGCCCCGTCCTTGACCCCGGCCGGGACGTTGACTTTGTAGCGCTTGGTCTGCTGGGTGAGGCCGGAGCCGTTGCAGGTGGGACAGGGGTCCTCGATGATCTGGCCGGCCCCGCCGCACTGCGGGCAGGGCTGGCTGATCGAGAAGAAGCCCTGGCTCTGGGCATCGATGCCGCGGCCTTCGCAGCGGGGGCAGGTGACCGGGCCGGTGCCCGGTTTGGCGCCGCTGCCGTGGCAGGTCGGGCAGCGCCCGGCCTTCGGCACGGTGACGCTGATCTGGCTGCCGTTGACGGCCTGGTCGAAAGTGAGCTGGACTTCGGCCTCGAGGTCTCGTCCCCGCACCTGCTGCGCTTGCGCCCGCCCGCCTTTGCCGCCGCGGTTGAAGAGCGAGGAGAAGATGTCGCCGAAGTCGGCGCTGGCGCCGAAGCCACCGGCTTGGGCACCGCCGAAGGGGTTGCCGCCGCCGAAGCCGCCGGGGCCGCCACTGGCCCCGAACATGCCGCCGGCGTCGTACTCCTTGCGCTTCTCGGGATCGCCGAGGATGTCGTGGGCGGCCGAGATCTCCTTGAACTTCTCCTCTGCCGCCGGATCGTCCGGGTTGCGATCAGGGTGGTACTGGCGCGCCAGCTTGCGGTACGCCTTCTTGATCTCGTCGTCGCTCGCCTTCTTGGAGACGCCCAGCGTCTTGTAGAGCTCGTCAGCCAATCCGCCCCCTACTCGCTGACCACCACGCGGGCGGGCCGGACCAGCTGCTCGCCCAGCTTGTAGCCCTTCTGCATCGTCTCGACGACTGTCCCGGCCTCGGCCCCCTCGACCGGCACGGTCGAGAGCGCCTCGTGCCAGAGCGGGTCGAACTTCTCCCCCTTGGGGTCGACCGCTTCGACCCCGTTGCGCGCCAGCGTCTCCCGCAGCCCGCGAAAGACCAGTAGGACCCCGTGGGCCAACCCGTCATCGGAGTCGCCCTCGGGATCCAGTCCGGCCGCCTGCAGCGCCCGCTCGAGATCGTCGAGCGCTGGCACCACCTCCCTGATCAAGTCGCTCTTGCCGCGGACCGCGGCCGCCTGCACCTCCGCCGCCATCCGCTTGCGAAAGTTCTCGAAGTCCGCCTGCGTCCGCCGCGCCAGTTCGAGGTACTCCTCCTTCTCCCGCTGGGCGTCAACGAGCAGCGCCTCGAAGTCCTTCTCAACTTGATCGGCACCGCTCTGTCCCGAGTCTCCTGCCGGAGCGGCCTCTCCCGCGGGTGGCGGCGTAGGGGGGCCCACCCCCGAGGAAGCTTTAGCTACCGCAGGGGGTGGGGGGTCCCCTGCGCCGACAGGCCCCGCGGCTGAGGGCTCAGTCCCTCGGTCGTCCTGGTGCGGCCTCACTTGTCGTCACCCTCGTCAACCACCTCGGCATCGACGACTTCGTCGTCCTCGTCGGGCGTCTCCCCCTCGGCGCTCGCGCCGTCGGCCGAGGCCTCCTGCTCCGCAGCCGCGTAGATCTGCTCCGACGCCTTCGTCATTGCCGTGTTCAGCGCCTCGGTCTTGGCGTTGACCTCCTCGACGCTGCCGGACTCGATCGACTCGCGCACCTCCTTGATCGCCGCCTCGGCCTCCTCCTTGGTTGCCGCGTCGACTTTGTCGCCGGCGTCGGCCAGCGCTTTCTCGGACTGGTAGGCGGCGTTCTCGGCTAGGTTGCGGGCCTCGGCCAGCTCCCGCTGCTTGCGATCCTCCTCGGCGTGTGACTCGGCGTCGGAGACCATGCCCTGGATCTCCTCGTCGGAGAGCCCAGAGCCGGATTTGATCTCGATCTTCTGCTCTTTGCCGGTGCCCTGGTCCTTGGCGGTGACGTTGATGATGCCGTTGGCGTCGATGTCGAAGGTGACCTCGATCTGCGGCATCCCGCGCGGCGCCGGGGGGATCCCGGTGAGCTGGAATTTGCCCAGGCTCTTGTTGCCAGAGGCCATCTCGCGCTCGCCCTGCAGCACGTGGATCTCGACCGAGGGCTGGTTGTCGTCGGCGGTCGAGAAGGTCTCCGACTTCTTGGTCGGGATCGTCGTGTTGCGCTCGATCAGCTTCGTCATCACGCCGCCTTTGGTCTCGATCCCCAGGGTCAGCGGGGTGACGTCGAGCAGCAGCACGTCCTTGACGTCGCCGGCCAGCACGCCGGCCTGGATCCCGGCGCCGACCGCGACCACCTCGTCGGGGTTGACCCCCTGGTGGGGGTCCTTGCCGGTCAGCTCCTTGACCCGCTCGCGCACGGCGGGGTTCCGGGTCATGCCGCCGACCAGGACGACGTGGTCGATCGTCGCGTCGGCGTCGTCGAGCGCCCGTTTGACCGGGCCGACGATCCGCTCCAGCAGGTCGCCGGTGAGCTCGTTCAGCTTCGAGCGACTGAGCTTGAGGTCGAGGTGCTTGGGCTGTCCCTCGACGGCGGTGATGAAGGGTAGGTTGATCTGCGTCTCCTGGGTCGAGGAGAGCTCGATCTTGGCCTTCTCCGCCGCCTCGTAGAGGCGCTGCAGCGAGTTCTTGTCGGCCGCGAGGTCGACGCCCTGGTCGCGTTTGAACTCGGCGACCAGCCACTCGACGATCGCTTTGTCCCAGTTATCGCCGCCGAGGTGGTTGTCGCCGGCGGTCGCCTTCACCTCGAAGACGCCGTCGCCGATTTCCAGCACCGAGACGTCGAAGGTGCCGCCGCCGAGGTCGAAGACGAGGATCGTCTGGTCGGCTTTCTCTTTATCGAGCCCGTAGGCCAGCGCAGCCGCGGTCGGCTCGTTGATGATCCGCTTCACCTCGAGCCCGGCGATCTTGCCGGCGTCCGTCGTCGCCTGGCGCTGGTCGTCGTTGAAGTAGGCGGGGACGGTGATGACGGCGCTGTCGACCGTGTCGCCGAGCTTCGCTTCGGCGTCGGCCTTCAGCTTCTGCAGGATCATCGCGCTGATCTCCGGCGGGCTGTACTGCTTGCCGCGCACGTCGACGCGCACGTCGCCGTTGGGGCCGGCCTCGACCTTGTACGGGACGATCGTCTCCTCCTCTTTGACTTCGGCCTCCTTGCGGCCCATGAAGCGCTTGATCGAGAAGATCGTGTTCTCCGGGTTCATCACCGCCTGCCGTTTGGCGACGGTGCCGACCAGCCGCTCGCCGCCCTCGGTGAAGGCGACCACCGACGGGGTCGTGCGCCCGCCCTCAGAGTTCTCCAGGACGGTTGGCTCGCCGCCCTCCATTACGGCGACACATGAATTGGTCGTGCCGAGGTCGATGCCGATCGTCTTTCCCACTTTTTCGCGTACCTCCAGGGGTTTCGTTGTTCAAGCCTAAGAAATCTAAGTGGCAGTATGGCAAGTTTGTATGAGATTTCAAGTCCGGGGAGTAGAGTCGCCCTGGGGAGACGCCTCGAATCCAATTCGATCCCGCTGGGGCGGGGTCGCGGACGAGGAGGATCGCTTTGAGTCACGTTCACGCAACGGCTCGCCAGAGCTTTCTGGCGGTGGCCACAACTCTGCTGCTGATCTTGGCGCTGCCCGGCCTGGCGGCCGCGCACGGCAAGGGGAGCGACCGTGGTGGCTCTCGCCATCCCGTGGCGCACCACCCGCCGGCGCATGGGCACGGTCATCCCGGCAACGGCCACCCCGGCCGCGGCGGCGATCACGGTCGCGGCGAGGTCGTCAACACGATGACCCGCAACCTCTACCTCGGCGCCGACCTGGCCCCGGCGATCGGCGCGCCCAGCCTGGAAGCGTTCGTCGCCGCGACCGGCCAGATCCTGCGCGAAGTCAGCGCCAACGACTTCCCGACCCGGGCCAAGGGCCTGGCCCAGGAGATCCTGAAGGAGAAGCCCGACCTGGTCGGCCTGCAGGAGGTCGCCCTCTGGCGCACCGGTCCGCCCAGCCTGGCCCCCGTGCTCAGCGGCGAACCGACCGCGACCACGGTCCGCTACGACTACCTGCAGCTGCTGCTCGAACAGCTCAACAAGGGCAAGACCCAGTACGAAGTAGTCGTCTCCCAGAACGAGTTCGACCTGGAAGCGCCCGGCGACGAGAACGGCATTCCCGGAGACGGTCCCGCGGCTCAGGGCATTCCCAACGCGGAGATCAACGGTCGCCTGACGATGCGCGACGTGATCCTGGTCAGGCGCGGCTGCGGGGTGCAGACGGCGAATCCGACCTCGGGCAATTTCAAGACCCTGCTGGCGGTGCCGATCCTCGGCAAACCGCTGACGATCAAACGGGGCTGGACCGCGACCGACGCGAAGGTGCGCGGCGGCGGCTGGTTCCATTTCGTCAACACCCATCTGGAGGCCTTCGACCCGGCGACCCTGGTGCCGAGCATCCGCGCCCTGCAGGCCGGCGAACTGGTCGCACCGGGCGGGCCGGCGACGAGCAGCCTGCCGGTGGTGCTGGTCGGCGACCTCAACTCCGACGACGACACCGTCGAACCGGGTGACGCGCAGGCCTACCTGGCGCTGCTGCAAGCGGGCTTCGCCGAGCGCAGCACGAACGTGCCGCTCGGATGCTGCCTGAGGTCGAGCCTGCTGGCGGAAGGTGCCGGCGGCAGCGTCGCCGACTTCGACCACCAGGTCGACCACGTGATGACCAACGACCCCGCGGACATCGCCTTGCAGCACTCCGAGGTCACCGGCCTGCTGCCGGTCGACGGCTTCTGGGACTCAGACCACGCGGGCCTGTTCAGCGCCCTGAGGTTCGAGCGCTAGGCCGGCGCTCAGCCTTCGCCGGCGGTGGCGGCAACGAATTCGGCGACTTCCTTGGTCTGCTCCTCGTTGAGGATGCCGCCCGGCATCCGGCCCGGGGTGGTGGAGCTGTCGACGCCGTGTTCGACCGCGTTGAGGACGCGTCCTTCGGTCGCTTCGATCGTCGATTTGGCGCTGGGGCCGCTCGGGGGGCCCGAGGGGGCGAGCAGTTCGTCGAGGTTCGGCCCGTAGTTGCCGTCGGTGCCCGCCGAGTAGAGCGTGTGGCAGGTGCCGCAGTTGGTCTGGAAGATGGATTGGCCGCTTTTGAGGCCGGCGGCGACCTTCTGGTCGCCGGTCGTCGCGTCGCCCTTGGAGCGGAAGGCCAGCCAGGGGATGACGACCGCGAGGACCAGGATCAGCAGGCCGAAGACGATGAAGGTTCGCTTGCTCATTTCGCGGCGCGCATACTACTGGCGCCCTTCTCGGCGCGATACCAGGGGCACATCCGCCGTAGCGCGCACTCCGCGCAGCGCGGCTTCGGACGGCAGACCTCGCGCCCGTGCCGGATCAGGTTCATGTGCAGCTCGTAGGCGTCCTCGGGCGGGACCACGGCCAGCATCTCGTCGTGGGCGCGCTCGAAGGAGGCTTTCGGCGGGAACAGGCCGAGCCGGCCGCCGACCCGGTGGACGTGGACGTCGACCGGGATCTCGGGAATGCCCCAGGTGAAGATCAGCACGCAGGCCGCGGTTTTACGGCCGACCCCCGGCAGCGCCAGCAGGAACTCCAGCGACTCCTCGCGCGGTGCCGTCTCGGTCCAGTCGAGGTCGGGATCCTCGCCCAGCTGCTCGAGGATCGACTGGATCCGCGGTGCCTTCTGCCGCGCGAGCCCGCCCGGTCGGATCGCCTCCTCGACCTCGCCGACCGGAGCGTCGCGGACCTCCTCCCAGGTTGGGAAGCGCTCGCGCAGTGCCGCGAAGGCGCGATCGCGGTTGCGGTCGTTGGTGTGCTGGGAGAGCACGGTCTTGATCAGCTCGGCGATCGGCTGGCGGTGCGGCTCGTTGACCGGCCGCCCGTACATCTCCCGCAGGCGGTCGCGGATCGCGCGCACGCGGCGCTTTTCGGGACGTTTCCAGGACATCGGGCGCACCCTAGTGGCCCGTTAACGCGCGGATTACAATCGACTGTCTCGTGTCTCGTGCGTTCGCAAGCGTTTCCGCCAGGCTGCCCAAGGGCTGGGGCGATGCCGGCCGCCAGATCGGGATCCTGATCGGCGTCGACGTCATCTACGAGCTCGGCCGCGGAATCGCCGACTCCAACAGGGCGGACGCGCTTGCCCACGGCCAGCAGGTGATCGACTTCGAGCGCGGCGTCCACACCTTCTTCGAGCCCAGCCTGCAGGCGTTCTTCCTGCCCGCCCAGTGGGTGATCGACATCGCCAACCAGCTCTACCTGAACGCCCAGTTCTCGATCGCGCTCGGCTTCCTGGTCTGGCTCTACCTCTTCCGCAACGAGTCCTACTACTTCGTCCGCAACATGTTCGTCGTCTCGATGTGCCTGGCCCTGATCGGCTACGTCGGCTACCCGACGGCGCCACCGCGGATGTTCCCGAGCCAGGGCTTCGTCGACACGATCACCGACTTCTCCGGCGTCAACCACGACTCCACCCTGGCGAAGGTCTTCATCAACCCCTACGCGGCGGTGCCGAGCATGCACTGCGCCTTCGCGCTGATGATCGGCGCCACCGGGGTGATGGTCTGCCGCCACCGTATCTCGAAAGTGCTCTGGGCCGCCTGGCCGCTGCTGATCGCCTGGGTCGTGATCGTCACCGCCAACCACTACTGGGTCGACGTCGCCCTGGGTTGGATCGTCGCGCTCACCGCCGCCCTGGTCGCTCAGCGCCTGCTGGCTCGGGCCCGGCCCGAGGCCTGGGCCTGGCGCTCGCGGTTCCCGCGCGAGGCCGAGGCGTAGGTACGTGACTTCCGGCCCGCCGCGCCCCAACTTCCTCCCGAACCTCTAGCCTCACGTCAATGGATTCCTCGGCGCCCCCAAGGGCCCCCGGTGGCCGCCGCAACGGTCGCGCGGCGAGCCGCAACGGGCAGGAGCTCCGGTCCTACGCCCGCGAGCGGCTGATCGAGTCGAGGCTGACGCCGAACGCGATCTCGATGGTCGGGCTGGCCGGCAACCTGATCGCCGCCTTTCTCGTCACCCAGCGCCTCTTCTTCCTCGCCGGCGTCGCCTTCGTGCTCGGCTCGGTGATGGACACCCTCGACGGCCGCTACTCGCGGATGTCCGGCAAGGGGACCCTGTTCGGGGCCTTCCTCGACTCCACCCTCGACCGCATCGAGGAGGGGATCGTGCTGGCCGCGGTCGCCGGCTACTTCGCCGCCCAGGGCGAAGACTTCGCGGCGGCGATGTGCGTGGTCGCCGTGCTCGGCTCGCTGATGGTCTCCTACACGCGGGCCCGGGCCGAGGCGCTCGGGGTCGAGTGCAAGGTCGGCTTGGCTACGCGGCCGGTCAGGGTGGTGCTACTTTCGATCGGCTTGATCTTCGCCAAGGGAGCCGGCATCGGCGATTTCGAACTGCTGGCGCCGTCGATCTACGTGATCGCCGCCCTGACCATCGTCACCGTCTTTCAGCGGGTATGGCATGTGCGAAATGAGCTATCCGGCGATCTCTCCAGCGCACCCGGCGCGGACAGCGAGGCGGAGGAGCTGTAACCAGCAAGGCCGCCGGGTGTGTTCAGCCATCCAGCGCGATCCAGGAGGATTTCCAATTTCATGAGTGAGAGCAACGGAGCAAACGGCAGCACCAACGGCGTCGCCCGCGGCGACGAGAAGGTCCGCGTCGCGATCGTCGGCGTCGGCAACTGCGCCAACTCCTTCATCCAGGGCGTCCAGTACTACAAGGACGCCGACCCGGCCGAGGAAGTGCCGGGCCTGATGCACGTCGAACTGGGCGGCTACCACGTCCGCGACGTCGAGTTCGTCGCCGCCTTCGACATCGATTCCGAGAAGGTCGGCAAGGACCTCTCCGAGGCGATCTGGTCGGGCCAGAACGACACGATCAAGTTCGCCGACGTCCCCAGCCTCGGGGTCGAGGTCCAGCGCGGCATGACCCACGACGGCCTCGGCAAGTACCTCAAACAGAAGATCACCAAAGCCCCGGGCGAGACCGCCGACATCGTCGGCATCCTCAAGCAGACCAAGGCCGACGTGCTCGTCTGTTACCTGCCGGTCGGCTCCGAGGACGCGACCAAGTGGTACGTCGAGCAGGCGCTCGCGGCCGGGGTCGGCTTCGTCAACTGCCTGCCCGTCTTCATCGCCCGCGAGGACTACTGGGACAAGCGCTTCCAGGAGGCCGGGCTGCCGATCATCGGCGACGACATCAAGTCCCAGGTCGGGGCGACGATCGTCCACCGCCAGCTCGCCCGCCTCTTCCACGACCGCGGCGTGCGGTTGGAGCGGACCAGCCAGCTCAACGTCGGCGGCAACATGGACTTCTTCAACATGCTCGAGCGCGAGCGCCTCGACTCGAAGAAGATCTCGAAGACCAACGCGGTCACCTCGATCATGGGCCACGACCTGCCCGAGGAGAACGTCCACGTCGGCCCCTCCGACTACGTGCCCTGGCTGACCGACCGCAAGTGGGCCCACATCCGGCTCGAGGGCAAGGCCTTCGGCGACGTGCCGCTGACCGCCGAGCTGAAGCTCGAGGTCTGGGACTCGCCGAACTCGGCCGGCGTCGTCATCGACGCGGTGCGGCTGATCAAGCTGGCGCTCAACAACGGCATCGCCGGCCAGCTCGACGGCCCGTCCAGCTACCTGATGAAGTCGCCGCACAGCCAGCGCCCGGACGACGAGGCGCGCGAGCAGACGGAGGAGTTCATCGCCGCCAACGCTCGCGGCAAGGCGGCCATCCCCACTCCGGCGGACGCTCCGAGCACGACCCAGGCCTAGCGCCGGCGTCGATCCGTCTACTTATAAGAGCCCGCCGAGTGCGGGCTCTTATGCTGCAACCGTGCCTCCGGCCGAGCCGCTCTCGATAGCCCAGGTCGCGCCCTTCCGGCGCGGCGTCGAGAACCCGGTGACGGAGTTCGTCGACCGGGTCTCGGTCGAGCTGGAGCGGCGCGGGCACGAGGTTCTGCGTGCCTTCACCGGCGACCGCGTCAAGGGCCGGCTGAAGTCCTCGGCAGAGCTCGACGTCGTCCACGTCCACGACCCCTTCGCTCCCAGCGTCTCCTCGGCGGCGCTGCGCCACTCCTACTCGCTCAACGTCGCCACCTTCCACGCGCCGCAGGAGCGGGTGCTCTCGACCCAGGTCGCGCGACCGCTGGTCGAGATCTTCTTCGGCCGCATCGACGCCCGCACGGTGACCAGCCCCGAGACCGGGGAGCTGCTGGAGCGCTACTTCCCCGGCAGCTATGAGCTGATCGAGCCCGGCGCGCCGGGCGAGGACTGGGGCCGGGTGGTCGACGCGTTCGAAGCGATCTATCGCCGGCTCGCGGCCCGCCGCCACGACCCCGGCGGCGACCCGGAGCTGCGTGAGCGGATCTCCGGGCGGCCGCTGATCGAGGTCGACCTGCACATGCACACCGACCACTCGGGCGACTGCGCGACCCCGGTCGACGTGCTGCTGCAGACGGCCCGCGACCGCGGCCTCGGGGCGATCGCGATCACCGACCACAACGAGGTCTCCGGGGCGTTGGAGGCGCGCCGGATCGCCGCCGAGATGGACGACATCGAGGTGATCGTCGCCGAGGAGGTGAAGACGGCCGAGCAGGGCGAGGTGATCGGCCTCTTCCTCGAGGAGAAGATCCCCAAGGGGCTGACGATGGCGGAGACGATCGCCGCGATCCGCGACCAGGGCGGCCTCGTCTACGTGCCGCACCCCTTCGACCGTTTCCACTCGGTGCCCGACTACGAGCACCTGCTCGACATCGTCGAGGAGATCGACATCCTCGAGGTCTTCAACCCGCGGGTGGCGGTTACCGCCTTCAACGAGGAGGCCGAGCGCTTCGCCCGCAAGTACCGGATCGTCGCCGGCGCCGGCTCCGACAGCCACGTCGCCCAGGGGCTCGGCAGCGTGCGCACGCGGATCCACGACTTCGAGGGCCCAGCCGAGTTCCTCGAGGCGATGCGGGACGCCGACATCACCCGCAAGCACAAGAACCTGCTCTACGTGCAGACGCTGAAGCTGCTGCAGACGGCTGGCCGCCCGAAGGCGCCGAAACGGCGAGTGCCGGACGCGAAGCCGGCGCGAGGGGGCAAGCCCCGCAAGCGCCGTTCGGCGAGCAAGAGCTGATGCAGCGGGGCGGGGCAAGAGGAGCCGTGCCCGCCTCGTCAAAGATGTCTGGGCAGATGCGAGGCACCGACGACGAGATACGCGAGAAGTACCTGGAGCGGGCGATCCGCGAGCTCAACCAGATGAGCCATGAAATCCAGGAGTGCCCGCACTGCCCGCGCGGCAAGCTGATGCCGGTGCTCGGCTCCGGCCACCCGCAGGCGGACGTCTTCATGCTCAAGCAGGCGCCGATGGCCTCGGAGATCGAGGAGGGAGTCGCCTTCTACGGCCGCGCCGGCAACGCCCTGATGAAAAGCTTCAAGCGCCTCGGGATCGACCCGCTGGTCGTCT
>DATBXZ010000310.1:0-2384 GCA_036513995.1 Solirubrobacterales bacterium
GGTAGCCCCAGCCGCAACGCCGCCCGGGCCGAGCGGCGGCTGAGCCCGAAGGGCAGCGGCGGCAGGTCGCGGCCCGGCCCGGCGGCGAGCAGCTCGCGGGCGGCGGCGAAGCCGAGCAGGACCGCGACCGCCGCCAGCAGCCCGGCGGCGCTCACTCGACCACCCGCGAGAGCCGCCTGATCGCGACGAAGCCGGCCAGCTGGAAGGCGGCGGCGAGGCTCAGCAGCACCGCAGCGGGCGCCGAGCCGAGCAGCTTGGCGATGAAGCCGGGTTGGATCAGCTCGGCGAAGATGGCGCCGCCGCTCGGCATCGCCACCACCAGCAGACCGGTGAAACGGGCCTGGGCGGTAGCCGAACGGGCGTCCTCGGCGGCGCGATCGCGCTCGGCGGCGCCGGCCGCGAAGCGGCGCAGCAGCCCGGCCAGGTCGCCGCCGGCGAGTCGCTGGCTGAGCAGGGCCGCGGCGAAGGCGTCGACCCGCTCCGAGCGCATCCGTCGCCGCCAGGCCTCGACCGTCTCCGCCGTGGCGGCACCGAGGTCGAGCTCGGCGGCGAGCCGCGCCAGCTCGGACGCCGGCGGCCCGTCCAGCGAAGCGGCGGCGGGCAGCGAGGCTCGCAGCGAGCGGCCGGCGCTGAGCGAGTCGGCAATCGCGATCGCGACTTCGGGCAGCGAGCGCTCGACCGCGGTGCGGTAGCGGCGCCGGCGGCTGGAGATCGCCCAGGCGGCGAGCGCGGGACCTGCCACCGAAAGCGGTAGCGCCAGCGCCGGCCCGGCCAGGAACCAACCGCCGAGTACCGCCGACCCGGCACCCAGCGCAGCAAGCCGCCGCCGCTCCGCCGTCGAGGGGGCGTAGCCCTCGCGGCCGGCCCGGCGCAGCGGCTCCACGGCCCGGCGCAGCCAGCGCGCCGCGGCCGGGCTGGCCAGCAGCGCCTCCCGCGCCGCCAGCGCCAGCAGCCCGCCGGCGGCGGCGCCGACCAGGGTCGGCAGCAGGCCGGAGGCACCGCTCACGGGGCGGCGGCCGAGCCCATCGTCCGCACCGCGGTGGTATCCGCCGCTCGTACGACCTCGGCGATCTCGGTCACCACGCGGGCGCCGCCGGCTCGGCGCTCGAGGTGGACGACGAGGTCGATCCCTCGCTGCACCTGTTCGGCCACGGCCGCATGCGGCAACCCGACCCCGGCCATCAGCGCCAGCGTCTCCAGCCGGCTCAGCGCGTCGGCGGGGGAGTTGGCGTGGACGGTCGAGAGGGCGCCGTCGTGACCGGTATTGAGAGCGGTGAGGAGGTCGAGCGCCTCCGGCCCCCGGACCTCGCCGATCACGATCCGGTCGGGCCGCATCCGCAGGGCGTTGCGGAGCAGGTCGCGGATCGTCACCTCGCCGCGCCCCTCGACCCCGGCGGGCCGGCTCTCCATCCGCACCACGTGCGGCTGCTGCAGTCGCAGCTCGGCCGCGTCCTCGATCGTCACCACCCGCTCGCCGGGATCGACGAAGCTCGAGAGGGCGTTGAGCAGGGTCGTCTTGCCGGAGCCGGTGCCGCCGCTGACGAGGATGCTGCGGTGACCGCGGACCGCCGCCTCGAGCGCCTGGCGCTGGGCGACGTCGAGGGTGCCGAGGGCGACCAGCTCGTCCGGTCCCGGCCGGCGGGCGCCGAAGCGCCGGATCGAGACCAGGGGCCCGTCGATCGCCAGCGGCGGGATCACCACGTTGACCCGCGAGCCGTCGGCGAGCCGGGCGTCGACCATCGGGCTGAGCTCATCGACCCGTCGGCCCAGCGGCGCCAGGATCCGCTCGATCGCGTTGCGCAGCTCCTCCTCGTCGGCAAAGGCGACGTCGGTGGCCTCGATGCGGCCAGCGCGCTCTATATAGACGGTGTCGGGCCCGTTGACCATCACCTCCTCTACCGCCGGGTTGGCCAGCAGGACCTCGAGCGGACCGAGGCCGACGCTGTCGCGGACGATCCGGGCCGCGATCTCCTCGCGATCGGCGGCCCCGAGCAGGACCGCCTGCTCGTCGACCAGCTCGCGCACGGCGTCGCGCAGGTCGCCGCCGCCCTCGCCTCCCCTCGCCACCTCGGCCCGGCGGCGTTCGACCAGGCGGGTGCGCAACGCCCCGGCCAGCTCCGCCACGTTTCGCTCGCGCGCCCCCATCCTCAACCCCGCGCCAGCAGAGTCACCTGGCGGGCGAAGCTCTCGGCCGCAATCAGCCGCAGCGCCTGGCCGCGGGTCAGGCCCAGCGTCGCCGCCGCGACCCCTTCCGCCTCCACCCCGTCCGCGCCCGGGCCCAGCGCCAGCAACGGCACCGCAGCGGCGGCGACGTAGGTGCGGCCCGGCCCCGCGCCGGTCGGTTCGGTCGTCACCACCACGTCGACCCGTTCCCCGACCGGCTG
>DATBXZ010000311.1:0-24647 GCA_036513995.1 Solirubrobacterales bacterium
GCCAGGTCGAAGCCGGAGCGGTCTCCGGTCGAGATCCCCGAGCGCAACTTCACCGTGACCGGCAGGCCGCTGCCCTCGCGGGCGGCGACCAAAGGCCACGCGGGCAAGGCGGACTATGCGCTGACCCGCGAGCTGACCGAACACCTTGAGATCCCGGTGATCGTCTCCGGCGGCCTCTCCAGCGCCGAGGCGGCCCGCCGCGCCTACGAGGAGTCCGGCGCCGACGCGGTGATGATCGCCCGCGGCAGCCTCGGCAACCCCTGGGTCTTCGAGGAGCTGACCGGCCGCCGGGCGGGCCCGCCGAACCGCGCCGAGGTAGCCGAGGAGCTGCTCTGGGTGGTCGATCGGGCCGAGGAGCACCTCGGCAGCGCGCGAGCGGAGCGCTACCTGCGCAAGTTCTACCCCTGGTACATGGAGCGCCTGCAGGCGCCGCAGGCGGTCATCGACGAGCTTCAGCGCAGCGCCGATCTGAGTCGCGCCCGGGAGCTGATCGGGGCCTTCGCCGAGCCCGCCACGGTTGCTTGAAACGGCCCTGATTGCCGGGTTACGGCCCTCGCTATAATCCCGCGACTCCGTGCTCAGGTGTGGCGTTCCAATTCGCCGCGTCCGGGCGTTTTTTTAGTTCTGGGAGTCGCTTCCGCGGCTCCCCCAACAGCCAAAAGCGAGGTCGTGCCAGTGAGTCGTCAGGCGGTCATCACCCCAGAGGGTCTCGAGAAGTTGAAGGCGGAGATCGAGGACCTCTCGACGACCAAACGCCGCGAGGTCGCGGCGCGGATCAAGGAGGCGCGCGAATTCGGCGACATCTCCGAGAACGCCGAATACGACGACGCCAAGAACGAACAGGCCTTGCTCGAGGGGCGGATCGCCCAGCTCGAAGAGCGGCTGCGGCGCGCCACCGTGATCGACGAGAAAGCGCTCAACACCGACGAGGTCGGCTTCGGCTCCGTCGTCCACGTCAAAGACCAGAAGACCGGCGACTCGCAGAAATTCCAGATCGTCGGCTCCACCGAGGCCAACCCGGTCGAGCACAAGCTCTCCAACGAGTCGCCGATCGGCAAAGCCCTGGTCGGCCGCAAGCGCAACGACGTGGTCACCGTCGAGGTTCCGCGCGGGCCGAAGAAAAAACTCAAAATCACCAAGATCGAGAAAGCCTGACGGCCGGTAGGCTCGCGCTCCGATGAGTGGCGAGTCGACCGAACCGCAGCTCTCCGAGGTCCTCCGCGACCGGCGGCAGAAGCTGGAGCGCATCCGCGACTCGGGAATCGAGCCGTTCCCGCACGAGTTCTCCCAGCGCGAGGACATCGCCGAGGTGCGGGCCGCCCACGCCGGGCTGGCAGCGGGGATGGAGACCGAGTCGCGGCACCGCGTCGCCGGGCGCATCGTCGCCCGTCGCGGTCACGGCAAGGCCTGCTTCCTCGACCTCCGCGACGGCAGCGGCCAGATCCAGCTGCACGCCCGCGAGGACCTGCTCGGCGAGGAGGCCTTCGGGCTGCTCGTCGATCTCGACCTCGGTGACATCGTCGGCGCCGAGGGCACGGCGATGGCTACCCGGCGCGGTGGCGAGCTCTCGCTGGCGATCGACCACTGGCGCCTGCTCGCCAAGAGCCTGCGACCGCCGCCCGACAAGTTCCACGGCCTCGAGGACACCGAGACCCGCTTTCGTCGACGCGAGCTCGACCTGATCGCCAACGAGGAGAGCCGCCGCATCTTCCGGGTGCGGGCGCGCACGGTCAGCGAGACGCGCCGCTGGCTCGACGAACATGGCTACACCGAGGTCGAGACGCCGGTCCTGCAGCCGCTCTACGGTGGCGCCCTGGCGCGGCCGTTCACGACCCACCACAACGCCCTCGACCGTGACCTCTACCTGCGCATCGCCACCGAGCTCTACCTGAAGAAACTCGTGGTCGGCGGCGTCGACCGGGTCTACGAGCTCGGCAAGGACTTCCGCAACGAGGGTGTCTCTCACAAGCACAATCCCGAGTTCACGATGCTCGAGTGGTACGAGGCCTACGCCGACTACGAGAAGACCGCGCATGACCTCGAGCTGCTGGTCGCCGAGGTCGCCGAGCGGGTGCTGGGCACGACCGTGGTTCGGCGCGGCGAGGTCGAGATCGACTTCGCGCCGCCCTGGCGGCGCCTGACGCTGCGCGAGGCGATCCTCGAGCGGGCCGGGGTCGACATCCTCGAGCACCCGACCCGCGAGGCCCTGGCCGCGGCGATCGGGACCGAGCCGGCGGACGACGAGGGCTGGGGCAAGCTGGTCGACGGCCTGCTCTCGCGCGAGGTCGAGCCGGGCCTGATCCAACCCACTTTCGTCTTCGACTACCCGGTCGAGCTCTCGCCTTTCGCCAAGGCCCACCGCTCCGAGCCGGGCCTGGTCGAGCGCTGGGAGGCCTTCGTCGGCGGGGTCGAGATCGCCAACTCCTTCAGCGAGCTGAACGACCCCGACGAGCAGCGCCGCCGCTTCGAGCAGCAGGCCGCCGAGCTGGATCGCGGCGACGAAGAGGCCCAGCCATATGACGAGGCTTTCGTCGAGGCGCTCGAACAGGGAATGCCGCCGACTGGTGGCGTCGGGCTCGGAATCGACCGCCTGGTGATGATGCTGACCGGGGCCAGCAGCCTGCGTGAGGTGCTGCTGTTCCCGGCGATGAAGAGCTGAGAAGCCGCTATCACCGGATAAGAGCGGCGATTGGCCGGCCCGGCGCTCTCGGTAGAGTTACGGAACACATGGACGCCTGCCGATACCGATAGGGCGTCTGCCGGTACTAACCCGGGCCAACCGGGTTCGACCAAGAAGAGGAATCTTTTGTTCGAGCGATTCACCGAGAGAGCCCGCCAAGTCGTCGTCCTCGCCCAAGAGGAGGCGCGCACTCTCAAGCACAACTACATCGGCACCGAGCACATCCTGCTCGGACTGCTGCGCGAGGAGGAGGGCCTGGCCGCCCGCGTCCTCGAGTCGCTCGACATCACCGTCGAACGGGTGCGCTCGCAGGTCGTCCGTATCGTCGGCTCGGGCGAGGAGGTCACCTCCGGCCAGATCCCGTTCACGCCGCGCGCCAAGAAGGTTCTCGAGCTGGCGCTGCGCGAGGCGCTCTCGCTGGGCCACAACTACATCGGCACCGAGCACATCCTGCTCGGCCTGGTGCGTGAGAACGAGGGCGTCGCCGCCCGCATCCTGCTCGACTTCGACGCCGACTCCGACAAGATCCGCAACGAGGTGATCCGGATGCTGTCCGGCCCCGGTGGCCGTCGCCAAGGTGGCGGTGGCGGTGGCGGCCAGGGCGAGGGCGGCAAAAAGTCCTCGAAACTGCTCGACCAGTTCGGTCGCAACCTCACCCGCCTCGCCGAGGAGGGCAAGCTCGACCCGGTGATCGGTCGCGAAACCGAGATCGAGCGGATCATGCAGATCCTCTCTCGCCGGACCAAGAACAACCCGGTGCTGCTGGGCGAGCCCGGCGTCGGCAAGACCGCCGTCGTCGAGGGCCTGGCCGCCAAGATCAACTCCGGCGAGGTCCCGGAGCTGCTCAAGAACAAACAGATCTACACCCTCGACCTGGCCGCTCTGGTCGCCGGCTCCAAGTACCGCGGCGAGTTCGAGGAGCGCCTGAAGAAGGTGATGAAAGAGATCACCCAGCGCGGCGACATCATCCTCTTCATCGACGAGCTCCACAACCTCGTCGGCGCCGGCGCCGCCGAGGGCGCGATCGACGCCGCCTCGATCCTGAAGCCGGCCCTGGCCCGCGGTGAGCTGCAGACGATCGGCGCCACCACGCTCGACGAGTACCGCAAGTACCTCGAGCGCGACTCCGCCCTGGAGCGCCGCTTCGCCCAGATCAAGGTCGACCAGCCCTCGCCCGAGGACACGGTCAAGATCCTCGAAGGCCTGCGCGAGCGCTACGAACAGCACCACCGGGTGACGATCAACGACGAGGCCCTGGCCGCCGCCGCCGAGCTCGCCGACCGCTACATCTCCGACCGCTTCCTGCCCGACAAGGCGATCGACCTGATCGACGAGGCCGGCTCGCGGATGCGGATCAAGTCGATGAGCACGCCGCCCGTCTACCGCGATCTCGAGGAGGAAATCGAGACGACGCGGCGCGAGAAGGAGTCGGCGATCGAGGCCCAGGAGTTCGAAAAGGCCGCCAACCTGCGCGACACCGAGCGCCAGCTGACGACGAAAAAGCGCCAGCTCGAAGACGAGTGGGCCGAGGGCGAGAACGGCGAGCGCCCGGTCGTCGGCGAAGAGGAGATCGCCGACATCGTCTCGATGTGGACCGGCATCCCGGTTTTCAAACTGACCGAGGCCGAGACCAAGAAGCTGATCCGCATGGAGGAGGAACTGCACAAGCGCGTGATCGGCCAGGAGGTCGCGATCACCGCCGTCTCCAAGGCGATCCGCCGTTCCCGCGCCGGGATCAAGGACCCCAAGCGCCCGGCCGGCTCCTTCATCTTCCTCGGCCCCTCCGGGGTCGGCAAGACCGAGCTCGCCCGCACCCTCGCCGACTTCCTCTTCGGCGACGAGGAGGCGATGATCCGGATCGACATGTCCGAGTACATGGAGAAGCACGCGGTCAGTCGCCTGGTCGGCTCGCCTCCCGGCTACATCGGCTACGACGAGGGCGGCCAGCTGACCGAGGCCGTGCGCCGCAAGCCCTACTCGGTGCTGCTGCTCGACGAGATCGAGAAGGCCCACCCGGACGTCTTCAACATCCTCCTGCAGATCCTCGAGGACGGCCGCCTCACGGATGCCCAGGGTCGCACCGTGGACTTCCGCAACGCGATCGTGATCATGACCTCGAACATCGGCGCCGCCGAGATCTCCAAGAACACCTCGATCGGGTTCACCGTCTCCGACGAGACCGGCATGTCCTACGGCGACATGAAGAACCGGATCATGAGCGACCTGAAAAAAGTCTTCCGGCCCGAGTTCCTCAACCGGATCGACGAGGTGATCGTCTTCCACAAGCTCGCCAAGGACGAGGTCAAGGAGATCGTCGACCTGATGATCAACCGCGTCCGCGTCCAGGTCGCCGAGCACGAACTGCAGCTGGACTTAACCGACGAGGCCAAGGACCTGCTGGTCGACAAGGGCTGGGACCCGTCGATGGGCGCGCGACCGCTGCGCCGGGCGATCCAGCGCTACATCGAGGACCCGCTCGCCGACGAAGTCCTGCGCCAGGGCCAGATGACCCCGGGCTCGACCGTGATGGTCGCCCGCGACCCCGCCGGGGACGAGGAGGACAAGCCGCTGAGTCTGACGATCATCGCCCCGAAGAAGCCGAAGCAGAAGCAGGTGAAGAAACCCGAGCCGGAGACGGTCGGGGTCGGTGCCGCCACCAAGAAGGGCGGCGGCGAGCACGGGTCGAGCGACGAGGACTCCTCGCCGCACGACGACGCCGAGTCCTGAGCCGGTCGCCGCGATGAGCGAGCCCGGCCGCAGCGCGATCGGCACCTGGAGCGGCGGCCGCTTCCTGCACTTCGGCGAGGCGATCGAGGAGGAGCGGCTGCAGGCGCTGCTGCGCCCCGGTGCCGGCATCGAGACCGTGCTCAGCGCCGACGCCTACGGGCAGGGCGAGGCGGACCGGGTCCTCGGGCGCGCTCTCGAAGGCGTTCCCCGCGAGGGCTACAGCCTGGTCGGCGCCGTCGGTCATGACTTCTACACGGGCGAGCGCAACGGCCCCAAGGGCTTCCCGCGCTTCACCGACCCCGGCCTGCGCGGCCCCGGCGACTACGCCGGCTACCTGCGGATGGCGGCCGAGGCCAGCCTGGAGCGGATCGGCGCCTCCTGCTTCGACCTGCTGCTGCTCCACAACCCCGACCGCACCGGCTACTCGAGCGAGGTCGTCTGGGACGGGATGGCGGGCCTGCGCGAGGCCGGCCTGACGACGCGGATCGGCGTCGCCCCGGGCCCCGCCAACGGCTTCACCCTGGACCTGATCGACTGCCTCGAGCGCTTCGGCGACCGCATCGACTGGGCGATGATCATCCTCAACCCGCTCGAGCCTTGGCCGGGAGAGCTCTGCCTCGACGCGGCGGCCCGCGCCGAGGTCAAGGTCCTGACCCGCGTCGTCGACTACGGCGGCCTCTTCTGGGGCGACCTGCGGCCGGGCATGGAGCTGGGCCGGACCGACCACCGCTCGTTCCGGCCCGCCGGCTGGGTCGAGGCCGGGGTCGAGAAGCTGGAGCGACTGGCGCCCTTCGCTGAGCGCGCCGGCCTGACCCCGATCCAGCTCGCCTGCCAGTGGAACCTCGCCCACCCGGCGGTCGAGTGCGTGGCGCCGACCCTGATCCAGGAGGTCGGCCCCGAGGCGCGCCCGATCGAGGAGAAGCGTGCGGAGCTGGCGGCGCTGCCGGCCCAGCAGCGCCTCGGCGACGAGGACGTCGCCGCGATCCGGGCGATCGGCGACAACACCGGCAGCATGGTCCTGAAGGGCGCCAGCCCCGCTTTCGAGGGCGACGAGCAGCCCGACCGCTGGCCGCTCAGCGACGATCTCGTCGCCGCCGGCGGTCGCTGGGGCATCGACCCCCAGCGCGACCTCGTCGCCTCGTAGTCTCCGCGCGGTGACGCGCAAATGGTGGACCCTGGCCGGGGCTTGCTCGGGCCTCTTCCTGCTGATGCTCGACTCGACCGTGGTGGCGCTGGCATTGCCGGAGATCCGTGGCGACGTCGGTGCCAGCAGCGAGGGATTGCAGTGGGTGATGAACGGCTATCTGCTGACGATCGCGGTGCTGGTCGTCAGCGCCGGCCGGCTCGGCGACATGTTCGGGCGCAAGCGCGTCTTCATCGCCGGGATGGTCGTCTTCGCGCTGGGGTCGGTCGTCTCCGGTGCCGCCGGCGACCAGGTCGGGCTGATCGCCGGCAGGGTCCTGCAGGGGGCCGGGGCGGCGCCGATGCTCTCGCTCTCCCTGGCGCTCGTCTGCAACGCCTTCCCCTCGGCCGAGCAGCCGCGGGCACTGGGCATCTGGGCCGCGGTCTCGGCTGTGGCGCTGGGGATCGGTCCTCTGGCCGGCGGCCTCCTGATCGAAATCGACTGGCGGGTGATCTTCTGGATGAACCTGCCGGTGGCGGCGATCGGGATCGCGATCACCGCGATCGCCGCGCGGGAGTCGACCGACCCCGGCGCCGGCACCAGAATCGACTGGATCGGCCTGGCGGCGCTCTCGACGGGGATCGTCGCGGCCGTGCTGGCGCTGGTCCAGTCCAACGCCTGGGATGCCGAGGTCACCACCGGCCTGGCCCTGGTGGGGGTCGTCGCCCTGCTCGCCTTCTGGCGAATCGAGCGCCGGGTCGACGATCCGATCGTCGACTTCTCGCTGTTCCGCAACGGGCCCTACTTCGGTGCCAGCGCCGCCGCCTTCGCGCTGGTCGGAGGCTACTGGGCGGTGATGTTCTTCCAGCCCCAGTACCTGCAGGACGTGCGCGGCCACTCGCCGATCGCGGCCGGGCTGCTGATCCTGCCGATCACCGTGCCGATGATCTTCGTCTCGCCCTTCTCGGGCCGGCTGATCGGCCGCTTCGGTGCCCGCCGCCTGATGACCACCGGCATGGTCTTCGGGGCCGCCGGGCTGTTGCTCCTGACCCGTATCGGTGCCGACAGTCCCCTGGCGCTGGTCCTCGGGGCCTACCTCCTGTTCGGGATCGCGCTCGGGCTCGTCTACGCCCCGATGTCGACCGCGGCGATGGCGGCGATGCCGGGAGAGAAGGCCGGCATCGCCGCCGGGGTGCTGGCGATGGACAGGGTGCTGGCGGGAGCGGTCTCACTGGCGGCCACCGGCGCCGTCTTCCATGCCCTGCAGGGGAGCGGCAACTCGTTCGCCGCCGCGATCGCCGGCTCGACCTGGGTCTCGGTGGTGCTCTGCGTGGCCGGCGCCGCCCTCACCTGGGCCTTCGTCCGCGACGCCGAGCCACCGGGGCCGGACCCGGCGGTCGCCGGCGACCCGCCCCCGGAGCAGCTCCTGCACCATCGTCACCACCGCCGGTTCCACCTCTGAGGCGGCAGCGGCCGGAATTCGGCCCCTTGGGTGATCTGTATCCTTGACAAAGTCGATTCCGAGCTTTCCACACGGATATCGGCAGGCCGCATTCTAGAGCGCTTTTTGGCATCCTATAGGGGATGCCTTCTTTGTCCGGGGATGAGCTCCACGAGCTTTCAGAACGTCAAGATCCTCGGTTGCTGAGAGCACTCGACGTGGTCGCCCCCGGGGGGGCGCTGCGCGAGGGGATCGACAACATCGTCCACTCGCGGACCGGCGGCCTGATCGTCGTCGGCGACCTCGACGACATCTCCCACATGCTCTCCGGCGGGATCAAGCTCGACGTCGACTACACGCCGGCGATGCTCTACCAGGTGGCGAAGATGGACGGGGCGATCGTGCTCAACAGCGAGGCGACGACGATCGCCTGGGCCAACGTGCAGCTGATGCCGGACCCGACGATCCTCTCCTCGGAGACCGGCACCCGCCACCGCACCGCCGAGCGCGTCTCCAAACAGACCGACGCGCTGGTGATCGCGATCTCCCAGCGCCGCGACGTCGTCTCCCTCTACGTCGAGGGGACCAAGTACATCCTGCAGGAGATCCCGGCCGTGCTGGCCAAGGCCAACCAGGGCCTGGCGACGCTGGAGAAGTACCGCGAGCGGCTCGACCAGGTCTCCGGCCGCCTCACCGTGCTCGAGTTCGAGGGCGGCAGCTTCCTCCACGACGCCCTCGCCGTCTTGCAGCGGGCCGAGCTGGTGACGCGGATGGCGGTCGAGGTCGAGCGCTACATCGTCGAGCTCGGCACCGAGGGCCGGCTGATCGAGATGCAGCTGGAGGAGACGATGGTCGGCGTCGCCGCCGACAAGACGGCGCTGATCCGCGACTACTCGGTCGAGGACACCGAGGGTAGCCTCGCCGCGACCCTGCAGGCGCTCAGCCGCATGCCCCACCAGGACGTGCTCGACTTCGGCCGTCTCGCCGAGCTGCTCGGCTACGACCGCAAGCTCAACACGCTCGACTTCCCGGTTGCCTCGCGTGGCTATCGCGCGCTGGGCCGGGTCCCGCGCATCCCCAAGCTTGTCGTCCAGAAGATCATCCACGAGCTGGGTGGGTTGGAGGAGGTCCTGGCGGCCTCCAACGACGACCTCGCCGCCGTCGACGGAGTCGGCCCGACCAGGGCCAAGGACATCCGCGAGGGCATGCGCCGGCTGCAGGAGGTCGACCTGGTTGACCGGTACTTACAGAGCTGACGGCGATGGACGCCGTCGAACACGAAAGGAGCCACCGATTCCCGAGCTAGACGAGGCCATCGAGGCAGTCTTCGAGGAGGACGTTGAATACGTCTGCGACTTCGAGGAGGGCGACAAGGTCGTCTACCCGCACCACGGGGCTGGCCTGGTGCTGAAGAAAGAGACTCGCGAGCTGATGGGCAGCGAGCGTGAATACCTCACGATCAAGATCATCCACAACGAGCTGACCGTGATGGTCCCCTGCGAAAACGCGGGAGTGGCGGGGCTGCGCCGCGTCATCGACGAGGAGGAAATCAAGAAGGTCACGAACGTCCTCACCGACGACGTCTCCGAGATGCCGAAGAACTGGAACCGGCGTTTCAAGTACAACCGCGAGAAGATCAAGACCGGCGACGTCTTCGAGCTGGCCGAGGTGGTCCGCAACCTGGCGATCCGCGAGATGGAGAAGGGCCTCTCCACCGGCGAGAAGCAGATGTACACGCGGGCCAAGAAGATCCTCGCGTCGGAGTTCATGTACGCGCTCGACAAGGACGAGGAGGGCGCGGAGGAGTACCTCGACGGGCTGCTCGAGGAGCGCTTCGCCACCACGGCGTAGTCCTGTGGCAGTAACCGCGGTCATCGCGGCCGCCGGCTCCGGGGAGCGTCTCGGGGCCGGCGGCCCGAAGGCTTTCGTGCCACTGGCGGGGAAGCCGATGGTCGAGTGGTCGATCGCGGCCTTCCGGGCCTGCGACTCGGTGCGCTCGATCCTCGTCGCGGCGCCACCCGGGCACGAGCACGGCCTGGTCGGCGATGACCTCGGCGTCGTCGCCGGTGGCGCCACCCGGGCCCAATCGGTGGCCAACGCCCTCAGCTCGGTCGAGACCGAGCTGGTCGCGATCCACGACGCGGCACGGCCGTTGCTGACGGCGCAGCTGGTCGAGGAGCTCGTTGCCCGCCTCGCCGCCGCCCCCGAGGCCGCCGGCGCGATCGCCGCCGCCCCGGTCACCGACACGATCAAGCGGGCCGGTGGCGCGCTCGTCGTCGAATCCACCGTCGATCGATCGTGCCTCTGGGCGGCGCAGACGCCGCAGGTCTTCCGGGCCGCGGCACTGCGCGAGGCGCTCGAAGTCGAGGCGGAGGTGCGGGATGCCGCCACCGACGAGGCGATGCTGGTCGAGGCGGCGGGGGGAAGGGTCTTGATCCAGCCGGCGCCGGCGGAGAACCTCAAGGTGACCACGCCGCTCGACTTACAGGTGGCGGAGATGCTGCTGGCCGAGCGGGTCAATCCCTGAGCAGGACCCAGACCAGCGTCGCCGCGAAGCAGAGCTGGCCGACCCCGAAGGCGACGCCGAGGCTGACGGCTCCCAACAGCCCGGCGACGGCGGTGCCGATCCCGAAGGCGAGCAGGAGTAAGAGCAGCTGGCGGGCCATTGCCGTCGCAGTCTAGGCTCCCAACCGATGCTGACCGACTACCACCTGCACCTGCGCCCGGACGAGGAGGGCACCACCTTCGAGCGCTACTTCACCAGCGAGAACGTCGATCGCTACCTCGCCGCCGCCGCCGCCGCCGGGGTCGAGGAGCTCGGCGTCTCCGAGCACGTCTACCGCTTCCGCCAGGCGCTCGACCTCTGGCGCCACCCGCTCTGGGAGAGCAACGGCCACGACGACCTCGATGCCTACTGCGAGTTCGTCCGCGCCACCCCGCTCAAGCTCGGGGTCGAGTGCGACTTCGTGCCCGGGGCCGAGGACCGCACGGCGACGATGCTGGAGGCGCGCGACTTCGACTATGTGGTCGGCTCGGTCCACTTCATCGGCGAGGACGCCGTCGACCATCCGGGCTGGGATGTCTGGGAGGGCGGCGGCGATCCCGACGAGGTCTGGCGCCGCTACTTCGAGTCGCTGGCCGAGTGCGCCCGCTCCGGCCTCTTCGACATCCTCGCCCACCCCGACCTGGTCAAGGTCTGGGGCGGTTCCCGGCCGCTGCCCGAGCGCGACCTCCGGCACTTCTACGAGCCCGCCGTGGCGGCGATCGCCGAGAGCGGGATCGCGGTCGAGGTCTCGACCGCCGGCCTGCGCAAGCCGGTCGGCGAGCTCTACCCGGCCCGCGGCTTCGCCGAGATGTGCGTCGAGGCCGGCGCCTCTTTCGCGCTCTCCTCCGACGCCCACCTGCCGGACCAGGTCGGCTTCGCCTACGACCGTGCGGTCGATTTCCTCGACAGTCTCGGAGTGGGGGAGATCTGCATCTTCACCCAGCGCCGGCGACAGCTGGCTGCGCTGCCCAGCCGCGTCGGCTAGTAGAGATGGTCGGCATCGGCTACGACAGCCACCGCTTCGCCGCCGGCCGCCGCCTGGTTCTGGGTGGAGTCGAGATCGAGCACCCGCGCGGCCTCGCCGGCCACTCCGACGCCGACGTGCTCACCCACGCCGTGATCGACGCCGTTCTCGGTGCCGGCGGTGGCGGCGACATCGGCACGATGTTCCCCGACGACGACGAGCAGTGGCGCGGGGCCGACTCGATCGACCTGCTGCGGACCGTGGTTGGCACGATCGCCGGCGCGATCGTCAACGTCGACGCCACCGTGATCTGCGAGGAGCCCCGGCTCGGCCCCTACAAGGCGGAGATGGAGCGGACGCTCGCCGACGCCACCTCGGCCCGGGTCAGCGTCAAGGCGACGAGCAACGAGGGCATGGGCTGGATCGGTCGCGGCGAGGGCATCGCCTGCATCGCCGTCGCCTCGGTGCAGAGCGAATAGTCTTCGCGGCGATGGGGATTCTCAGCGACAGCGCCGCGAAGCTGCGGGCATCCGCCGCCGACTCGGCCTTCGAGCTGAAGATCCTGCACGGTGCCGGCATCGTCGAGCCGCTGCGCCCGGACAAGGCGCTGAAGATCGGCACCACCTTCCTGCGCTGGGGTGCCTCGCCGGCGACCGGCATCGCCACCGCGGCGATCCACCACCCGCACGAGATCGCCCTGATCGACGAGCGTGGTTCGCTCAGCTTCGAGCGCCTGCAGCGGCGGACCAACGCCCTCGCCCACTCCTTCGAAGCGATGGGGATCGGCTATGGCGACGGGGTCGGGATCATGTGCCGCAACCACCGTGGCTTCGTCGAGGCGACCCTCGCCGCCGCCAAGCTCGGCGCCAGCGCGCTTTACCTCAACACGATGTTCGCCGGCCCGCAACTGGTCGAGGTGACCAAGCGCGAGGGGCCGAAGGCGCTGGTCTACGACGACGAGTTCACCGGCCTGCTGGAGGGGATCGACGACTCCGTCTCCCGGATCGTCGCCTGGCAGGAGGAGGGCGGGGCGGTGGGGGAGACGACGCTGGAGCAGCTGATCGCCACCGGCTCCGAGTCGGATCTCAGCCCGCCGCCGGACAAGCCCCGCTTCGTGATCCTCACCTCGGGCACGACCGGGACCCCGAAGGGCGCTCAGCGCTCCAGTCCCGACGGGCTGCTGGCGATCGCGGCGCTGCTCGACAAGATCCCCTTCCACAGCCGCGAGACGATGATGATCGCGGCGCCGCTCTTCCACTCCTGGGGCTTCTTCCACTTCATCATGAGCTTGCCGACCGCCTCGACGATGGTGCTGCGGCGCCGCTTCGACCCCGAGGGGACGCTGCAGGCGGTGCGCGAGAGCCGCGCCGAGGTGCTGGCGGCGGTGCCGGTGATGGTCCAGCGGATCCTCGCTCTGCCTGACGAGACGCTTGCCAGCTACGACCTCTCCTCGCTGCGGATCACCTCGCTCTCGGGCTCGGCCCTGCCGGGCGAGCTCGCGATCGAGTGGATGGACCGCTTCGGCGACAACGTCTACAACCTCTACGGCTCGACCGAGGTCGCTTACGCGACCGTCGCCACCCCGGCGGACCTGCGTGCCGCCCCCGGCACCGCCGGCAGGCCGCCGCGGGGAACGACGGTGCGGATCCTCGACGAGAACGGCCACGACGTTTCCCAGGGCGAGGTCGGGCGGATCTTCGTCGGCAACGAGATGTCCTTCGAGGGCTATACCGGTGGCGGCGGCAAAGAAGTGGTCGACGGCCTGCTCTGCAGCGGCGACGTCGGCCACATCGACTCCGACGGCCGTCTCTTCATCGACGGTCGCGACGACGAGATGATCGTCTCCGGCGGTGAGAACGTCTTCCCGCGCGAGGTCGAGGACCTGCTCGCCGACCACGAGGCTGTCGTCGAGGCGGCGGTGATCGGGGTCGAGGACGCCGAGTTCGGCCAGCGTCTAAAGGCCTTTGTCGTCGTCGTGCCCGGGTCCGAGATCGGCGAAGACGACCTCAAGGCGCACGTCAAGGCCAACCTCGCCAGCTACAAGACGCCGCGCGAAGTCGAGTTCCTCGACGAGCTGCCGCGCAACGCCACCGGCAAGATCCTCAAGCGCGATCTGCACGTGCGCGAGGCGCAGCAGTCCGCCTGAAGATCCGGCTCGCGCAAATTGCGGCAGATGCCACCGGCGCCGCCTGGAGTGGCCTCCGGTGCCGGTAGTAACTTGCCGTGGAATGAGCGATCCAGCGAGGCAGCTGCGAGCCGTCGGTGAGGCCACCGAGACCATGCACGGCGTCGCCAAGCAGGCGCTGGAGTGGGTCCGCGTCAGCGAGGAGCGGGTCGCCGTGGCCGAGGCTCGCGCCGACAGGGCCGGTGCCGAGCTGAAGGAACGGGCGATGGAGACGCTGCGCGGCGTCGCCACCGAGGCCCGCGAGCGGATCGCTGCCGAGCGCCAGGCGCGGCGCGAGGTGGAGGCGAAGGTCGCCGCTGCCGAGGCCGCGCGCGACCGCGCCGAGCGGGCCTTCGAGGAGCTGCGACAGAGCTCCCAGGGCGAGAGCGAGGCGGTCGCCAAGCAGGCGTCGAAGGCGCGGGCCGCCGCCGAGGCCTCGATCGCCGAGGCGGCGCGGAACCTCGAGGCCGAGGTTGAGCGCCGGGTCGGCGCCATCCGCGAGGAGCTCGAGGCCGTGGCCGACCGCCGCGTCGCCGCCGCCGAGCAGCGGGCGGCCGATGCCGAGGCCGCTGCGGCCGAGTCGCACGAGACCGCGGTACGGCTGGAGACCGAGATCGAGCGCCGCGTCATGGACGGCACCGTCGAGGTGCGCCGCGAAGCCGAGGAGAGCGTGCGCCAGCTCGTCGAGAAGGTCGAGCGCGAGGCCGAGGAAGCGGCCCGCGCCCGTGCCGAGGACCAGTTGCGGGTCGAGTCGGAGCGGATCCGGACCCAGGCCGAGCGGCGCGAGGAGCGCGTCCGCGAGGCCAGCGAGGACGAAATCAAAGCCAGTGCCAAGCGCGCCAGGCGCGAGGCCCAGGCGGCAGCCGAGGAGTCGGCGCCGGTCTGGCTGCGCGGCGAGTCGACTCCCTCGAGCGCCGGCTACCGAACCTTTTAGGGGACCGATTCATCTAGTCTCGGCCTCGCGATGCGTGAGGTGCGAATCAGGGACACGCTCAGCGGCGAGCCGCGAGCCCTCGATCCCTCCAGCGAGGTTGGGATATACGCCTGCGGGCCGACCGTCTACAGCCGCATCCACATCGGCAACGCCCGCCCCTTCGTCGTCTTCTCCCTCTTTGCCCGCTTCCTGCGCTCCGAGGGCTATCGCGCGCGACTGGTCGTCAACGTCACCGACATCAACGACAAGATCTACGCCGCCGCCGCGGCGGCGGCGGAGCCCTCCGGCGAGTTCGCGGCACGGATGACCCGCGCCTACCTGGAGGACACCGACCGGCTCGGGCTTGGCCGTCCCGACGCCGAGCCGCTGGCGACCGAGACGATCGCCGGGATCGTCGCCCTGATCGGCGACCTGATCGAGTCCGGTCACGCCTACGAGTCGGGGGGGGACGTCTACTTCAAGGTCCGCAGCTTCGGCGCCTACGGCAAGCTCTCCAACCGCCGCCCGGAGGACATGGACCAGGGCGAGGAGGCGGGTTCGGCGACCCTCAAGGAGGATCCCCTCGACTTCGCCCTCTGGAAGGCGCACAAGCCGGGCGAGGACACCAGGTGGGACTCGCCCTGGGGCCCGGGGCGGCCCGGCTGGCACATCGAGTGCTCGGCGATGGCCGAGGCCGAGCTGGGGGCCTCGTTCGCGATCCACGGCGGCGGCTCCGACCTCGTCTTCCCCCATCACGAGAACGAGATCGCGCAGTCGGAGGCGGCGGGGCGGCCCTTCGCCCAGATCTGGATGCACAACGGGATGATCGAGACCGACGCAGCCAAGATGTCGAAGTCGGAGGGCAACATCTTCCAGCTCTCCGAGGCGCTCGATCGCTACGGGCGCGAGGCGGTCGTGGCCTACCTGATCTCGGGGCACTACCGGCAGCCGTTGGCTTTCGACAGCGATCAGATGGATGAGGCGGTTGCCAGGGTCGAGCGGCTGCGCAACTTCTTTCGCGAGAACCCAGTGGGCGGAGGGGAGTCCGGGGAGGTCTCGCCCTCACAACAGCGGGGAGGTTCGGTTGAGACCTCCCCGGACTCCCCAACATCGCGTCTGGCTGCGTTCAAGGATGCGCTGGCGGATGACTTCAACACACCGAGGGCCATGGCCGAGGTTTTCGAGCTGGTTGGTCAGGTGAACCGGGGTGAGGTGTCCAGCGGCGATGCTGTTCCGGTCCTGGGGGAGATGCTCGGGCTCGTCGGTCTCAGCACTCTTACCCAGCCGGATGAGGGGACTGAGACCGACGAGCCCGCGCTCGATTTGATGGCTGAAAGGGAGCAGGCCCGAGCCGATAAGGACTTCCAGCGCGCAGACGAGCTTCGCGATCGGCTCGCCGAGATGGGTTGGACGGTTCGTGATTCCACTGACGGGCCGTCGCTCGTGCCGAAGACCTGATGGCCAACCAGATCATCTACGGGAGGCAGCCGGTCGCCGAGGCGGAGCGGGGGAGGCGGCGGGTGCACCGGGTCTGGCGGGCGCCGGAGACGGATTCGCTCGAGTTGGAGCGGCTCTGCGGCTCGGCCGACCACCAGGGCGTCGTCGCCGAGGTCGATCCCTATCCCTACGGCGACCCGGTTGGGCTGCTGCGGGTCGAGGATGCGCTGCTGATCGCGCTCGACCAGGTGCAGGACCCGCGCAACCTCGGTGCCGTCTGCCGCTCCGCCGAGTTTGCCGGCGCGACCGGCGTCGTCGTGCCCGAGCGCCGCTCCGCCGCCGTCACCGCCGCCACCTGCAAGGCCTCGGCCGGTGCTGTCGAGCATCTCCAGGTCGCCCACGTCCGCAACCTCGCCGACTGGCTGGCCGAGGCCAAGTCGGCCGGCTTCTGGATCTGGGGCGCCGACGCCGGCGCCCGGTCGTCGGTTTGGGACGCCGACCTGAAGGGGCCCACCGTGATCGTCCTGGGCGGCGAGGGGAAAGGCATCCGGCCGCGGGTGGCGAGCGCCTGCGACGGCCTCGTATCCCTGCCCCGGCGCGGCGAGGTGGAGTCGCTGAACGTCTCCGCTGCGGCTACCGCCCTGCTCTTCGAGGCTGTCCGTCAGCGCCGCCGCGCCTGATTCGGAGCTTCTAACAAATGCAACGGCGTTTGCATTTATGTCCCCCAGGGGTTGACAGAACTCCGTGTGCACATAAACTAGCGTCGCAACAAGGGTGAACCTCAGCTTGAGTGTGAGGTAAGCCCGTCGATAAGAGGCGCCCCGGGGGAGGTAAGTGGCGCCACGACCCTTCAGCAAGGAGAAGGATCTGTGGCTCTGTCTACGCCTATGCAGCAAAGGCCAGCTTCGATGGCTGTCCGCTCCAGCGTCTCTCGACCCCAAGCTAACTCTCAAGCTGAGCTTGACGATCACTATCTGGTCGCCCTCGCCAAGGACGGCAAAACCGACGCCTACGACGCGATCGTGCGCCGCTACCGCGGTTTCGTCCGTCTCAAGGCCTCGTCCTACTTCCTACTCGGCGGCGAGTCCGACGATCTGATCCAGGAGGGCCTGCTCGGCCTCTACAAGGCGATCCGCGACTACCGCACCGATCGCGAGTCGAGCTTCCGCAACTTCGCCGAGCTCTGCATCACCCGTCAGATCATCACCGCCGTGAAGACGGCGACCCGCAACAAGCACACGCCGCTCAACCAGTACGTCTCCTTCAGCCAGACGCCGGCCGCCGCGGGCGAGTCCGACACCACCCTGGACGAGATCCTGCCCGGGCCCAGCGTCCACGACCCGGTCAACCAGGTGATCGCCACCGAAGAGCTGGCCAGCCTCGTCGCCTGCCTCTCCGGCGTCTCCGGCGTCCTCTCCGACCTCGAGAGCCGCGTCCTCTCGCTCTACCTCGACGGCCACTCCTACGAGACGATCGCCGAGAAGCTGGAGTGCGACACCAAGACCGTCGACAACGCCCTGCAGCGGGTCAAGCGCAAGGTCGGCAGCCACCTCGCCTCGCGTGAGGTCGCCGCCTAGTCGCGCGGAAGGTCCGCCAGCACGTACTCGAGCAGTTCGCGCCCGTGGTCCGAGGCGACGGCGATGTCGTCGGCCTTGACTCGGACCCGGTGCAGCGACTGCATCCGCAGCACGTCGCCGTCGGTGCGGTGGTTGGGGAAGACCCCGGCGTAGGAGACCCCCAGCCGCTCGAGGCCGTCGGCGACCAGCGCCGTCGCCGGCTGCTCCAGGGGCAGGTCGATGTAGATCGCGTCGAGCCCGGCGCGGTGGAAGAGGTGGTGGCGCTCGGCGGCGATCGCCTCCTCCAGGTCGGCGCCCGGCGCCCGCACGGTGATCAGGGCCAGGTTGTGGTCCTCGTCGACCTCGACCTGAAGCTCGCTGCGATGGGCCAGCTCGGTTTCGGGCCCCGGCTTCGCCAGGGTGCCGCGCATCTCGCAGAGCGCCAGCGTCTGGCCGACGATCTCGTGATGGCGCTCCGGCGCGTAGACGCGGCGCTCGTGCCCGTCGTTGAGCTTGGTGTAGAAGAGTGCCGCCGATTGCCGCCGCCGCGGCGCTCCGGCGGCGGCGTCGTTGCTGACCGAGGCCGGGATCCAGCCGAGCAGGAAGCCGGTCTCGTGCGCCCCCAGCTCGAGGTTGGCCCGCTGGCTGTAGGGGTGGGCGGCGGTCGCCTCGCTGAACATCCCGGCCAGCCCCTCGGCCTGCGCCCAGTCCATCAGGAAGCGCTTGGTCCGCGTGAACAGGTGCTGGCCGCGCGCCGCCGCCAGGGTCACCGCCTGGCCGGAGTGGGCGACCGCGTCGCCGGCCGCCGCCAGGCTCATCCCCATGTGGCAGAGCAGCTCGCCCGCGGTCGACTCGGCGATACAGGAGACGTACCGGCCGTCGGCCAGCCGGGCCGAAACCTCCGCCTCGTCGTAAACCCAGCGAACGTCGTAAGTGGTCCCGTAAGCTGCTTCTATCGCCTCGGTGAGGACGCCACCCTCGTCCGGCCCGAGGAAGCGGAAGGTCACATCCATCGCTTCACCCTTTGCCACCATGCCCGCCTAGCTCAACCTGGGAGAGCACCTGATTTGTAATCAGGAGGTTGTGGGTTCGAGTCCCACGGCGGGCTTTGGCTCATGCACCGGAGTCGTCGCCGCGAAGTAGTCGGGACTTCTCCGCGGCGAACTCGGCGTCGGTGAGGACGCCCTTGTCGCGCAGCGAGGCCAGCCGCTCCAGCCGTTGCAGCCTCGCGTCCTCGGCGTTCGGCGGGGTCACGGCGGTCGCCGCTTCGCTCGCCGGCGTCTCTCCGGTGCTGTGTCGCTTCGCCTCCGGCCGGCGCAGCTTCGAGGTCTGCTCGCCGACCCGTTCGCCGATGTTGGCGTCCTTGACCGCGCTGACGACCTTGTCGCGGGTGTTGCCGAAGACGTCCGCGTACTCGGCGTCGGGGTACTCCTCCTCGGTCTGCCTGCGCAGCTCGTGGATGCCGAAGGCGGCCATGCCGGCGACGACCAGGGTGGTGAGGAAGGAGCGCAGTCCCTGGGTCGGGCTGGAGAGGAAATAGAGGCAGACGACGATCGCCAGGCCGGTGTAGACGTAGGCTGCGTGGTGGCGCAGGGTCGGTGCGAAGGCGCGGCGGGTGGCGCGGGCGGAGCCGGTGGGAGAGGCGAGCCAGCCGGCGATCGCGAAGAGGATGCCGACGACGATCACCGTGGTCGCGATGCTGGTCATCAGCGAGGTTGCTATCGACCATGTCGCTTCACCCGCCGGCTTGACGCTGTCGGTCATGACCAGCTGGTCGACCACGATCCCGCCGGCGATCTCGCGGAAGACGATCACCGCGAAGCCGGCGGCGATCAAACCGATGCCGCTGTAGAGCACGGTCACCCAACGGCCGTCTCGGGTCAGGTAGATCGCGGCGGCGAAGGTGAGGAGGGTGAGGATCGAGAGCACCAGGGCCAGGCCCTTGATCGCGACCGCGATGTTCTGGGCCGTCTTCAACTGGTCGGAGCGCAGGATCTCGATCTGACCCGCGTCGGGCGGCAGCTTTTCGGCCAGGTTCTGACCGATGCCGACCTGGCCGGCGAGGTTGGTGAGGAGGCTGCCGAGGTTGAGGCTGACGTTGCCTTCCGAGGTCGAGACCGCGTCGCCCTTGTCTTCCAGCACCGAGATCAGCTGTTCGTGCGCCGAGCGGTTGGCGTCTTCCCAGAGCGACTGCGCGGTCGCGGATTCGAGCACCTTTTCGGCGCCGCTGCCGGCCACCTGGCGCAGCCCGCCGGCCGCCGGCCCAGCGAGGTCCTTGGTGTCGCCGGGCAGGATGCTCTTCAGTTCGGCTTCGACGTCGACGTTTTCGTAGAGCTGGTCGACCAGGTAGTCGCCGATGGCGGCGCGGATCGTCGGGTTCTGGATCAGGCGGCCACTGGTCGAGACCCAGTCGTCGGTGTTGAGCGCCTGGCGCTCGGTCCAGATCGCGAAGACGCTGAGGAAGGCGAGGACCGAGCCGAGGATGACGAGCCCTTTGACGATGCGTCTGCGTGCGCGGCTCATCGAAGAGGATGCTATACGTGGAGACGTGAAGCTGGAGGGCATCCACCACATAACCGCGATCACCGAGGACGCCCAGCGCAACGTCGACTTCTACGCGGGGGTGCTGGGACTGCGGCTGGTCAAGAAGACCGTCAACCAGGACAACCCGACCGTCTACCACCTCTTTTTCGCCGACGAGGGCGGCGACCCGGGCTCCGATCTGACCTTCTTCGAGTACCCCGGAGCGGCGCCGGGGCGGGCCGGCGCCGGGATGGTCCACCGGGTCGTCTGGCGCGTCGCCTCCGAGGACTCGCTCGCCTTCTGGGCGGAGCGGCTGGCCGCCAGTGGCATCGAGTCCGAGCGCCAGGGCGCCGGCCTCGTCTTCTCCGACCCCGAGGGGCTCGACCACGAGCTGCTCGTCGTTGACGTCCCCGACGCGCCCCTGGTCGCCGACCATCCCGAGGTTCCGGCCGAGCTGGCGCTGCAGGGCTTCCACGCGGTGCGCGCCTACAGCGCCGCGCCCGAGGCCAGCAGCGGCCTGCTGGAGGCGCTCGAGTTCGAGCGCGACGGCGACGCCTGGGAAGCCCGCGGCGAGAAGCGCGGCGGCCGCTACCTCTTCGACCAGCCGCCGCCCGAGCGCGGCCTGCAGGGCGCCGGCAGCGTTCACCATGTCGCCTGGGCCTCGCTGCCGGAGGAGCACATGGAGTGGCGGGCGAAGGCGATTTCGGCAGGGGCGCAGCCGACGCCCGAGATCGACCGCTTCTACTTCAAGTCGATCTACTTCCGCGAGCCCAGCGGCGTCCTCTTCGAGATCGCGACGATGGGCCCCGGCTTCACCGTCGACGAGCCGCTCGAGCACCTCGGCGAGAAGCTCTCGCTGCCGCCCGACTACGAGCACCTGCGGGCGGAGGTCGAGCCCAACCTGCGACCGGTGAGGAATCCGCGGACGGACTCGGAGTGAGCGGAGACTTCGTCTGGCGGGACGCGGGTCGCACCGTCGTCTTCCGCCAGAGCGGAGTGGCGCAGGCCCCGCAGCTTCTCCTCGAACACGAGTTCTCGCCCTTCGAGCTGTTGAGTACGCCGCGGGCGCTGGCCGGCGCCGCCGAGCTGGCGGAAGCGGCGACGACGGTGCACGAGGTCGTGCCCGGCCAGGTCCCCGACCTCGCCGCCGGCCTGCTCGACCGGGTCGAGTCGCGCTCGCTCGTCGCCCTCGGCGGCGGCCGCCCGATCGACGTCGCCAAGGCCGTTGCCTCGGTCACGGGCGCCCGCGTCGCGGCGATTCCGACGACGATGTCGGGAGCCGAGATGACCGGCATCCATCGCCTCCCGTCCGCGGCCGAGACCCGCACCGGCTCGATGGTCCGGCCCGCCCTGGTCGTTGCCGACCCGTTGGCGATGACCGCCCAGCCGGAGGCGGACCTGCGGGCGAGCTCGATGAACGCGCTCGCTCACGGCGCCGACTCCCTCTACACCCCGTTGGCCAGCCCGGTCTCGGTGATGACGGCGTTGCGCGGCGCCGAGCTGATCGCGACCTCGCTCGACCACGACCGCGAGCAGCGCGACCGGGCCCAGCTGGCACTGGGCTCGCTGCTCTGCGGCTACGCGATCGACTCCGCCATGTTCGGCCTCCACCACGTCGTCTGCCAGACCCTGGTCCGCGTCTGCGGCAGCCCCCACGCGGAGACCAACGCGGCGATCCTGCCGCGGGCGCTGGCGCTGCTGGTCGGGCGGGTGCCGGACCGTCTCGCCGACCTCGCCGCGGCGATCGAGACCGGCCCCGAGGGCATCGAAGCTCGCACCCTCCAGCTCGGCGGCGACCCCGCCGGCCTCGGCGCGATCGGCGCCGATCGCGCCAGGCTCGACCAGGCGCTGGACTCGATGATCGTCCGCCCCGAGCTGGCCTTCGTCCCCGGTCCCCCGCTCGGCAAAGTCGATCTCGCGGAGCTGGTCGAAAGTGCCTGGTAACCGTCGGCCCAGTGCCGTGTAGCGCTCTGCGTGAACGCCGAGCGACTCGCCCGCTACCACGCCTACACCCGCGGGCACAGCGTCAACTGGGCCCTCTACCTGCTGGCGAGGGTCTTCATGACGCCGTTCTTCCTCATCTACTTTCGCTACGCCCGGACCGGCCGCGAGCACGCCCGCCTCAAGGGCGGCCTGATCGTCGCCGCCAACCACCGCAGCTTCCTCGACCCCTTCGCGATCGGCGGCTGCCTGCCCTGGCGGCGGCCGATGAACTACGTCGCCAAGGTCGAGCTGTTCGAGCGCCGCTGGCAGGGCTGGGTCCTCTCCCGGCTCGGCGCCTTCCCGATCCGTCGCGGCGAGTCCGATGAGGAATCGATGGAGACGGCACGCCTGATCGTCGAACGCGGTGGCGCGGTCTGCATCTTCCCCGAGGGCACCCGGACCCGGCGCGGCACCCTCGGCAACCCTCGCCGCGGCGTCGGCCGCCTCGCCCTGCAGACCGGCGCGCCGGTGATCCCGACCGCCGTGCTCGGCACCGAACACGTCCGCCGCGGCTGGCGCATCCGTCCGCGCAAGGTCAAGGTCCGGGTCGGCCGGGCGATGACCTTCCCGCGGGCGGAGGAGCCCTCGAAGGCACTGGCGGAGACGGTCACGGCGCGGATCTGGCCGAACGTGCAGCTGCAGTGGGAAGACCTCGGCGGGCTGCCGCCGATGCGCCGTGCCGCGGTGATCGGGGCCGGCAGCTGGGGGACGGCGGTTGCCGTGCTTCTGGCCCGTGGTGGCCTCGAGGTCCAGCTCGGCGCCCGCACCGCCGAGCGCGCGGCCGAGATGATCGAGGCGGGGGAGAACCGGCGCTACCTGCCGGGGGTGCCGCTGCCGGAGACGATCGACGTTCGCCCCGCCTCGAAGATCGAGCTCGCCGGGCTCGACCTGATCTGCCTGGCGATCCCCTCCAAGTCCCTGCCGCAGGCGGTCGGGGCGATCGCCGACCGCGTCGGCGGCCGCTCCTCCGTCCTGCTCCTGACCAAGGGCCTGATCGCACCGCAGGGTCAGCTGCCGGCCGAATACGTCGGCGAACGGGTGCGTGCCCGCGCCATCGCCTGCCTGGGCGGCCCGGCGCACGCGCGTGAGGCCGTCTCGGGCTCTGCGGCCCTCGTCCTCGGCTCCGCCGACCTCGACCTGCGGGCCCAGCTCGGCGAGGTCTTCGACCGCGCCGGTCTCGTCTGCGAGCGCTCCGGCGACGTCACCGGGGTGGAGATGGCGGGCGCTGCCAAGAACGCCGCCGCCCTGGCGGCCGCGGCGGCCGAGCCGCACGGCCTCAACGCCGCCGGCATCGCCGTCGCCGAGATCTGGCAGGAGTGCATCGAGTACGCGATCGCGCGCGGGGCGGAGCTGGAGACCTTCTCCGGGCTGGCCGGCGTCGGCGACCTGACCGCGACGATGATGGCCCCCGCCGGCCGCAACCGCCGCGCCGGCGAGCTGCTCGGCACCGGCACCCCGGCCGAGCAGATCCAGGACATAGTCGGGCAGGCCTCCGAGGGTCTCGACACGACGCCGCTGCTGGCTCAGGCCGTGGCCGCCTCCGGCGGCCCGGCCGAGGCGCTCTCCGGCCTCGCTGCCCTGATCCGCGGTGAGATCGGCGCCGAGGACTGGGTCGCCGGGCTGCGCCGGGTCGAGCGATCCAGGCGCGCCGCCTGATGGCGCGAGGTCGTGATCTAGGCTTGGCCGGTGAGCGGCCCCTCGGAGAACGTCGAGCCCGGCGACCTCGGGCCGGCGGCGAAGGCGAAGCTGGACCGCGCCTTCGAGGACTTCTACCGGGCCCACCTGCGCGACGTCTACTCCTACTCCTATTACAAGGTGGGCAATCACCACGATGCCGAGGACCTCACCGAGCAGGCCTTCCTGCAGGCCTACCGGCACTTCGACCGCGCCCAGCGCGAGTCAGACGGCAGGCCGCTGCGGCCCTGGGTGATCCGGATCGCCCACAACCTCGCCTCCAACTACTACCGCGACCGCTCGCGGCGGCCGCAGACGCCGCTCGACAGCACCGAGCCGATCGCCGCCCGCCACGACACCGTGGCGATTGCCGAGGGCCGGGAGGAGCTGCGCCAGGTGATGGCCAATCTCGAGCACCTCTCCGACGATCGCCGCGAGGCGCTGATCATGCGCTTCGCCCTCGGCATGGACAACCGCGAGATCGCCCGTGCCCTGGGCCGCACCGACGGGGCGACCAAGGTGCTGATCCATCGCGCGATCAAGCAGCTGCAGGAGGAGATGGGCGATGACTGAATCGAGCGAGACCCTGAGCGGCAGCACCTGGGACGTCGAGCAGCTGCTGGCCGACGCCCTGCGCCCGATCGAGCCGCCGCAGCGCCTCTCCGGGCGGGTCGAGGACACGCTCTCGGCGGTGACTCAGGCCGCCGCCGAGGAGCTCTCCGACTGGGCCGAGGAGCTCTCCGAGAGCGAGCTGCGCGCCCTGCGCGATCCGCGCAACTGGGTGCGCCCGGTGGTCGCCGTCGGCGCCGGCGGCGTCGCCACCGGGGCCCTGGTGCTGCTGGAGTTGCGCCGCCGCAGCCGCGGCAAGGGCGAGAGCGGGCTACGCGCTCTTCGCGGCAGCCTTCGCTCGCGGCTCT
>DATBXZ010000312.1:0-6724 GCA_036513995.1 Solirubrobacterales bacterium
AGCTCGGCAGGAAGCGGGCCAGCTGGGTGGTGTCGGCGGCCTCGACCTCCTTGCGCAGGCGCGCGAGGCTGGCGCGACGGACCCGGCGCAGGACTTCGGAGTCGCACCACTCGCGCTCGGTCCCCTGCGGCAGCAGCTCGCCGCGGACCATCGCCCCTTCTGCCTCCAGCTCGCGCAGGGCGGGCGAGGGGTCGACGCCGTAGCGCTCGGCCAAGCGTGCGGTCGGGAAGGGGCCGTGGGTGCGGGCCCAGCGGCGGACCAGGGCGCGCATCGCGTCGGGGTGATCCTCGAGGAAGGTCTCCGGCAGCCCGGCCGGCGGCGGCATCCCGAGCGCGTCGCGGTAGAGGCCGGCGTCCTCGGCGGCGACGTAGCGCTCCTCGCCGGCGATGCGGACCTTGGCGATGCGGCGCTCGCCGATCAGCTTCTCCAGCATCGAGGCGGCCGAGTAGCCCTCCGTCACCCGCTCCTCGCACTCGGCGGCGGTGAGGTCGCCGAGGTTGCGCAGCAGCTGCTGCAGGGCGTCGCGGTCGCCGGCGCGGCCGGCCTCGGTGCGGTGCTGCAGCTGTTCCTCGACCTCGACCAGGGCCTCGGGGTCGATCAGTTCGCGCAGCTCCTCCTGCCCGAGCAGCTCGCGCAGGAGGTCGCGGTCGAGGGCCAGCGCCGCTGCCCGCCGCTCGGCGTTGGGGGTGTCCCCCTCGTACATGTAGGTGGCTACGTAGTCGAACAGCAGCGAGGAGGCGAAGGGCGAGGCGGTCGGGGTCTCGACCTCGACCAGGCCGATCTGGCGGGCGTGCAGCTTGCGCAGCAGGTCGCCGAGCGCGGGCAGGTCGAGCACGTCCTGCAGGCACTCGCGGTAGGTCTCGAGGATGACCGGGAAGCGGGGGAAGTCCCGCGCCACCTCGAGCAGGCTCTGCGACTTCAGCCGCTGCTGCCAGAGCGGCGTGCGCTTGCCGGGGTAGGCGCGTGGGATCAGCAGCGAGCGAGCGGCGTTCTCGCGGAAGCGGGCGCCGAACAGGGCCGAGCCGGAGAGCTCGCCGACGATCAGGTCCTCGATCTCCTCGGGGTCGATCAGGACGAGGTCGGCGGGCGGTGGCTCGTCGGCATCGGGGAGGTGGATGACGATGCCGTCGTCGGACCAGATCGCATCGGCCTCGAGGTCGCGCTCGTTGCGGATCTTGGCGGCAAGGGCGAGCCCCCAGGCGGAATGGACGCGGCCGCCGAACGGGGAGAGGATGCAGAGTCGCCAGTCGCCGATCTCGTCGCGGAAGCGCTCGACCACGATCGTCTCGTCGGAGGGGACGACGCGGGTCGCCTGCTGCTGCTCGCGCAGGTAGGTGACGAGGTTGTTGGCGGCGCGCGGGTCGAGGTCGTACTCGGCGGCGAGCTCAGCCGGCTCACGCGAGACCGCCTCACGCGAGAAGGCGCCGATCGCCCGTCCCAGCTCGGCCGGGCGGCCGATCCCGTCGCCCTTCCAGAAGGGGACGGCGCCGGGGGCGCCGGGGGCCGGGGTGACGATCACCCGGTCGCGGGTGATTTCCTCGATCCGCCAGGTGGTGGCGCCGAGCAGGAAGGTCTGGCCGGGGCGGGCCTCGTAGACCATCTCCTCGTCGAGCTCGCCGACCCGGCGGCCGTCGGGCAGGTGGACGCCGTAGAGACCGCGGTCGGGGATCGTGCCGGCGTTGGTGACGACCAGGGTGCGAGCGCCTTTGCGGCCGTGGATGGTGCCGTTGGTGCGGTCCCAGACGATCCGCGGCCGCAGCTCGGCGAAGCGGTCGGAAGGGTAGCGGCCGTCGAGCATGTCGAGCACGTTCTCCAGCTGTTCGCGGGAGAGGTCGTGGAAGGACTCGGTGGCGGTGACCAGGCGCTCGACCTCGTCGACCTCCCACTCGTCCAGGGCCGCCATCGAGACCAGATGCTGGGCGAGCACGTCGAGCGGGTTCTGGGGGATCGTCGTCTCCTCGATCTCCCCTTCGCGCATGCGGCGGGCGACGACCGCGCACTCGAGCAGGTCGCCGCGGTATTTGGGGAAGATCCGGCCTTTGGAGACCTCGCCGAGCCCGTGCCCGGCGCGGCCGATCCGCTGCAGGCCACGAGTCACCGACTTCGGTGACTCGACCTGGATCACGAGGTCGACGGCGCCCATGTCGATGCCCAGCTCGAGCGAGCTGGTCGCGACCAGGCAGGGAAGCTGGCCCGACTTGAGGAGCTCCTCGACCAGGGTGCGCTCCTCGTGAGAGAGGGAGCCGTGGTGGGCACGGGCGATCTCCTCGTACGTACCGCTCTCGGCACTTGCGAGGTGCTCGGGGGAGGACTCTGACGAGCCTCCCCGCTGTTGCTCGGCAGAGTCCTCCCCCGAGTGCCCCCCATGCTCCGTGGCAGGCAGCTCTTGCTCGCCTTCGCCGTTCGCGAGCTCGTTGAGGCGCTTGGCGAGGCGCTCGGAGGCCCTCCTGTTGTTGACGAAGATGATGGTGGACGTGTGTTCCTGAACCAGCTCCAGGAGCTTGGGGTAGATCGCGGGCCAGATCGAGCGGATGTGGGCGGAGGGCTCGATTTCGGTGGGGGGAGGGCCGTCCTCGCTCGGGTAGGCCGGGGCGCCGGGATCCGACATGTCCTCCACCGGAACCACGATCTCCAGATCGAGCTTCTTGGTCCGGCCCGCGTCCACGACCTTGCACTCGCGCTTGGGGCCGACGAGGAACTTGGCGATCCGCTCCAGCGGGCGCTGCGTGGCCGAGAGGCCGATCCTCTGGACGCTGGCGGCGGTTGCCAGGTCGTCGAGGCGCTCCAGGGTCAGCGCCAGGTGCGCGCCGCGCTTGGTCTGGGCCACGGCGTGGATCTCGTCGACGATCACCGCTTCGGTCGTGGCGAGGATCTCGCGCACGCTGGAGGAGAGCATCAGGTAGAGCGACTCCGGCGTGGTTATGAGGATGTCCGGCGGCGTTTTCTGCATCTTCCGCCGCTCGGACTGCGGGGTGTCGCCGGTCCGCAGCCCGACCGAGATGTCGGCGCCGATCCCACGCAGGGGCGCCCGCAGGTTGCGCTCGATGTCGTAGGAGAGCGCCTTCAGCGGCGAGACGTAGACGAGGCGGACCCCGGTGCCCAGCTCCGGCGAACGGGCGAGCTTGTCGATCCCCCAGAGGAAGCTGGCCAGGGTCTTGCCGGAGCCGGTGGGGGCGCAGATCAGCGCGTTGGCGCCACCGGAGATCGCCTCCCAGCCGCCCGTCTGGGCCGGCGTCGGCCCCTCGAAGGACGCCTCGAACCAGCGCCTGACGGGCGCGCTGAAGGGCGCCAGAGGATTGGATTTCGTGCTCTGTTTCGAGGCGGGGGTCAACCCACCGATCCTAGAGAACGGGTGCTACGGGGTGCCGCCGGCGAACTTCACGTAGGCGAACCAGGACTTCTTGGGGACGAAGCCTTCGGCAAAGAGTCCGGAGCCGTCGCAGAAATTGCAGGTGCCGGTCTGGTCGTCGACCGAGAACCAGTAGACGCGCTGCAGCCTCCACTTCGCCTGCTTGCTCGAAAGCAGCGAGAAGGCCCCTTTCAGCTGGGAGACCTGGCCGGCGGGGCCCTTGGCGAAGATGTTCAGCAGGGGGTTAGCCGGGGGCGGCTGGGAGGACCAACCGAGCTCGGTGATCCAGAGGCCCTTGCCGGCGTCGCCGTTGGCTTTCTGGACCTTGCGGACTTCTTCGATCTCTTCCGGCAGTTCCTGGTAGCGGCCGGTGTAGGGATGCAGGGCGACGCCGTTGAACTTCGTCTTGATCCCCGGCGTCGTTTCGTACATCTGTTCGAGGAAGTCGGAGGCGAAGTAGACCCGCTTCGGCTTTTCCTTGGTCGATTTGCCGCCCTTGGGGCGCGAGAACATGCCGCCGAGCAGCAGCTTGGCGCCGGCGTCGGAGCTTTTCAGGGCGGCGTAGGACAGCTTCACCAGGTGGCCGTATTCGGCCGGGCTGGGCTTGGCGACGAAGTATTTGAAGTTCTCCTCGTTCCAGATCTGCCAGGTACGGATCGGGCGCTTGGGAACCGTCGGGTTGGCGGCCCAGAAGCTGCCGTTGGGCCCGTAGCGGGCGGCGGCGCCTTTGACGAAGTTGGACCAGGCAGTGGCGGCGGCGCCGGCGGCCGGGAGGTGGCTGGGCGCTTTGACCGTGTGGTTGGAACCGGGAACCCAGACGGACGGCACGGCCCAGGCGGGGGCGCCGTTGAGGAAAGGCAGCACCTCGAGGCCGGAGTCCGCCGCCTTGGTGATGACGCTGTCGATCCCCGACCAATTGAGGGCGCCGCCGCGGGCGGGCTGCACTTCGCCCCAGTCGATCTGGATGCGGACGCTGTCGACGCCGCCGGCCCGCAGCCGCTGGAACTGTTCGGCGCTGGGCGTCGCCTGCGGGACCACGCCCCAGAAGGTTGCCGGGACCGCCTGCGCGGCCGAGGCGAAGATCCCCAGCCCGAGCAGCCCGATGGCCAGCGCCGCCGTCCAGGCACGCGCTCCCCCACCGATGTGCTTCGTCGCTTTCGACATCCGCTTAGCTCGCCTTCGGCGAGACCCGAGCGCCCGGACCCTGGCGCTGGCGCCGTTGCCTGATCACGAACACGCCGATCGAGATCGCCGCCAGCGCGGCAATCGCGATCAGGATCGGGACCAGGGGCGAAGAAGAGCTGTCGTCGGAGGCGGACTGGGAGCTGACCGGCTGGCTGCCGGAGATGCCGCCCGCCTGTTGGCCGGGGCTCTGCCCATTTGGCGTGGCTGAACCGTTGCCTGGGTTGGCCTGCACCGTGCCGGGGCCGGACCCCGTGCTTGGATTGGTGCTATTCACCGAGGGATTGCCCGACGCAGGAGACCCAGGGTTGCCCGTCTGGGTCGATCCGTTCGAAGGAGAGCCACCGTGAACCCCCGAAGAGTGAGCCGGTGAGCCACCACCCGGGTTGTTAGGAGGAGTGGTGTGGCCCTTGGGGGTCGGAATTTCGGTTTCGTAGACAGGTCCGACCGCTTCCGAGGCGTGAGCGAGAATCGGAAAGCAAGCAAATGCCAGCAGAGCAAGCACTGACAGAAGCAAGACGGCGGGTCGGCCCGAGCTACGGGTCTGGGGGGACGTCGAATTCATGGCGCGCAAGGTTAGAGGAAACAGCGGCGTTGATCGCTCCGCTGGCGCTGATCGTGGGCCTATCGCTCGCTGGAGGCGGGTTCGACCTGAGCGATCGTCACATCGCCGGCCTGGCCGTGTGGCTCGTGGTGGTGGGCCTGCTGGCGCTCGGAGCCGCCGCGCGGGCAAAGCTCGGGCGACCGTTCTACTGGGCGAGTGGGCTGATCTTGGGGCTGGCGCTTTTGTCCGCAATCTCATCTCTCTGGTCGGGATCGATCGAGTTGAGCGTCACCGAGGCGGACCGCGTTCTGGTCTACCTCGGGTTCTTCCTTGCCGCATTCCTCATCGCCCAAACCGACCTGAGGCGTCAACGTTTCGCTGAAGGCATCGGAATTGCCCTTGCCTTAGTCGCCTTTACGGCCCTCGCGACCTGTCTCCTCCCCCATGTGTTCGAATTCGGGCCGGGCCTCGCCAGCGCCCCAAGGCTGCGCTACCCGCTCGGTTACTGGAACGCCGACGGCCTCGCCTTCGGGATCGGGATCGCGATGCTGCTCTGGCTGAGCAAGCGCTCGCTGACCGCCGGCCTGCGCTGGTTCGCCGTCGCCTCGCTGCCGGTGGCGCTGCTGGCGCTCTACCTCACGTACTCGCGCGGCGGCCTGCTGGCGCTGCTGGTCGCCGGCGGCTGCCTGCTGGCGCTCTCCCACGACCGGCTCTGGCTGCTGGCGACGCTGGCGATCGGCGCCCTGGGCACCCTGCCGGCCCTGCTCGCCGTGCAGGCGCGCGACAGCTTCGCCAACAACTTCGACAGCCAGACCACGGTCGACCAGGGCGCCGAAGTCCTGCTCTTCCTCGTCGCCGGAGTGGCTCTGGCGCTGCTGCTGTTCGCCGGCCTGCGACGGCTCGAGAAACGGCAGGGCGGGCTGACCGGGCGCGCGGTCGAGATCTCACGCAATCCGAAAGTGCTGAGAGGGCTCGCCCTGGCCGGAGCGCTACTGGCGATCGCGGCGGCGATCGCGGTCGGCGGCCGCGCCTGGGACCAGTTCTCCAGTCCCGACCTGCAATTCCCGAACCAGCCCCAGCAGCACTTCAGCCAGCTCTCCGGCGCCGGGCGCTACGAATTCTGGCGCGTCGCGGTCGACGCCTTCGAGGAAAAGCCGCTGCTCGGCCACGGCGCGGGCACCTACAAGTTCTCCTGGGACGAGCTGCGCGAAGAACCGATCCCGGACACCGAGGCTCACTCGCTCTTCCTCGAGGCTTTCTCCGAGCTGGGGCTGGTCGGCGGATTGCTGGTGCTGGGGCTGGTCGGAACGCTGCTCTGGACCGGCTTCGCGGCCTGGCGAGCCGCACGCGGAGCGCAGCAGGAGCTCTACGCGGTCCTGCTCGCCGCCGTCGCGGCCTTCACGGTCGGCGCCGCGATCGACTGGTTCTGGGAGATCGCGGTCCTCGGGGCGATCTTCTTCTTCGCCGGCGGCGTGCTCGTGGCCGGGCGCTGCGCCCAGCTCTGGCAGGCACGCACGGGTGGCGACGGCAAGCAGGAAGAGGGTCGCCGATTCGGCCTCGCGGTCGCGGGCCTGGCGATCGCCTGGGTCACCGCCCTCGCCCTGGTCGGTCCCCTGCTGGTCGACCACGAGATCAAGGCAAGCCAGTCC
>DATBXZ010000313.1:0-2305 GCA_036513995.1 Solirubrobacterales bacterium
GGCTGAAGCTGGACCCCCTGCTCGGTGACGGCAGGCAGCGGCATCTCCCCGGTGGCTTGACCGGCGCCGGCCTGGGCCAGCTCGCGCTCGTTGGCGGCGCGCATGGCGGCGAGCCGTTGCTCGGCCAGTGCCGCTTCCCGCTTCTGCTTGCCGCCGCCGTACTTGATCCCGAAGAAGGTCTTCTGCTTTGCCTCCGGCAGCGAGTCTGCGGCCGTTGCCGTAGCGGCGACAGCCGCGGTCGCGGCCGTGGCTCCAGCCGGCGGCTGGCCGGGTACGGCAGGTGACGGCGGCGGCGCGGGCGCGGCATCCGGCTGTTTGCCGCGGCCACGTTTGGCGGCGCGCTCCTGCTTGCGACGCTTGATCTCCTCGTGACGTTTCTGGCGCTGCTCGTTGCGTTTGACGCGCTGCTCCTCGCGGAGCCGGCGGCGCCGATCCTTGGGGTCTTCTGGCTGGCCGGGCGGCGCAGCGCCGGGAACAGCGGCCGGCATCGGCGGCGGCACCGCGGCCATTTCCGAGGTCGGCGCGGCGCCCGGGGAAGGCGGGGGTAGCGGCGAAGACGCGCTCTCCGGCGGCACGGCCCCGGCGGTAGCGCCGCCGGCCGCGGCGGGCGGCACACTCGGCGTACCCGATGGGCCACCCGGCTTCGCGGCAGCCGCTTTCGCTTTCTTTTCCTTGTCGCGACGCTGACTGATGGTGACGGCCAGCAGAAGCAGCAGGATCGCCAGCAGTAGAGCGGCGACGAAATAGCCGGTGTGGTCGCTGACGTAGCCGCTGGCCTTGTCCGGAAAGGATTCGGCCCCCGCGGTGGCAGGCGCGGCGCTCGCCAGCGAGACCAGCGCGACGAGGCACGAGGAGAAGAGCAGGCGGATCCGCATCCCCCTGCATCCTTGCATGCGCGGCGGCTGTTGCAAACGTCGCGGGCGTCCACGAACGGACTGACGTTCGAGGCCCCCCAAATCGCTCACCGCATCCGCCCCTTGAACTCGCGCTCGACTTCGCGGCGGACGTCGCGGTCGGCGATCTCGCGGCGGCGGTCGCGGCCTTCCTTGCCCCGCGCCAGCGCCAGCTCGACCTTGGCCCGCGAGCCTTTGAAGTAGACGCGGGTCGGCACCAGGGTCAGCCCTTTCTGCGCCGTTTTGCCGATCAGGCGCTCGATCTCGCCACGGTGCAGCAGCAGCTTGCGCGGCCGCTCCGGTTCGTGGGAGTCGACGCTGGCGAACTCATAGGGGGGGATGTGCATCTTGCGCAACCAGACCTCGCCGTCTTCGACGACTGCGTAGGCGTCGGTCATCTGCGCTTTGCCGCCGCGCAGCGCCTTCACCTCGGAGCCACGCAGGACGATCCCCGCCTCCATCGTCTCCATCCACTCGAATTTGTGGCGGGCGCGGCGGTTGGTGACGACGTCGCCCGAAGCGGGCAGGCGCGGCTTCTTCGACTTCTTAGCCACCGGCGGGCTCCAGTTCCGCCCTGCCGCGGGGCGGATCGACGCCGGCGACCCGGACCTTGACGGGATCGCCCAGGCGCAGAGTCGACTTCTCGCGGTTGACCAACGCCACCTCGGCCCGGTCCAGCTCGTAGCGGCTGCCCGGCAGTCGCCGCGCGGGCAGCATCCCCTCGTAGACGTCGCCGAGCTCGCCGCCGAAGGAGACGAAGGCGCCAGCCCGGATCACGCCGGAGACCTCGCCCTCGAACTCGGCGTCCGGGCCGCGCTCGCCGAGCTCGCGTTCGAGCAGGTAGGCGGCGCAGACGTCGTCGGCCCCGCGCTCGATCTTCATCGACTCGCGCTCGCGGGCCGAGCAGTCGGCGGCGACCTCGCGGACCTCGGCCAGGCGCGGCGCCTCCTCCCCCTCTCTCAGCGCCGCCAGCAGGGCCCTGTGCACGACCAGGTCCGGGTAGCGCCGGATCGGCGAGGTGAAGTGGGTGTAAGCGGCGCTGCCGAGGCCGGCGTGGCCGCTGTTGCGCTCGCTGTAGATGGCTTGCTTGAGGGAGCGGAGCACGAGCGATGTATACGCCTCGCGGCCGTGCCCGCGCCGCGCGGCCTCGCGGCGGGCGAGCCGGCTGGCCCGGCGCGAGGCCGCGCGGCGCGGGCACGGGCGGGACGCATATACCTCCCTTGTGCTCCGGTCGCTCAAACAGGCGCAGTACAGCGAGCAGAACTCCGGCCACGCCGGGCTCGGCTCGGATGCCTACACCCACTTCACCTCGCCGATCCGGCGCTACCCGGACCTGCTTGTGCACCGGGCGCTGTTGGCGACGCTGGGGGAGGGGGAGGAGGCGCCGACCCTGGGCGATGCGCGCGAGGTCG
>DATBXZ010000314.1:0-4651 GCA_036513995.1 Solirubrobacterales bacterium
GCAACAGCTCCCAGATCTCCGACGGCGCCGCCGCGGTGCTGCTGATGGCCCGCGAGAAGGCCGACGCCCTGGGGCTGAAGCCGCGGGCGCGGATCTTCGACCAGACCACGGTCGGGGTCGACCCGGTGATCATGCTGACCGGGCCGATCCCCGCCACCCGCAAGCTGCTGGAGCGCAACGGGATGGCGATGGACGACATCGACCTGGTCGAGATCAACGAGGCCTTCGCCTCCGTCGTCGGCGCCTGGCGCCGCGAGCTCGACCCCGACATGGACCGGGTCAACGTCAACGGCGGTGCGATCGCTCTCGGTCACCCGCTCGGCTCGACCGGTGCCCGCCTGATCACCACCCTGCTGCACGAGATGGAGCGCACCGACAAGGAGGTGGGACTGGTGACGATGTGCTGCGGCGGCGGCCTCGGCACGGGGACGCTGATCCAAAGGGTCTGAGACCGGCCCGGCGAACTCGTGGGTTCATCCCTACCTGTTCCCCACTAGAGGAGACCAGTTGAGCAAGCGACTAATCGCGATGCTCGCCGGCGCGATGGCGATTGCCATCGTCGCGGCGGGCTGCGGCAGTAGCAGCGACGACAGCACCGGCGCCACCGGCGCCCTGACGAAGGTGGAGTTCATCAAGCAGGGCGACGCGATCTGCAAGAAGGGCAGCGAACAGATCCAGGGCGAAGCCAACGCCTTCGCCAGGGAAAACAACATCGACACCAGCAAGCCCACCAAGGCGCAGCAGGAAGAAGTCATCGCCGGCGTCCTCGGGCCGGCCCTGCAGGATCAGGCCGACGAAATATCCGCGCTCGGCGCTCCCGCGGGTGAAGAAGGGAAGACGGAAGCGATCGTCGACGCGCTCGAAGCCGGCGCCGAAGAACTGGAAGAAGACCCGGCCTCGCTGCTCGAAGGAAAGAGCGGAGCCGGTCCCCTCAGCAAGGCGAACGAACTCGCCGTGAAGTTCGGCTTCAAGGAATGCGGTCAGGAATAGGCCGAGGCTGCTGACAGACGGTGGGGAGGGGGGCGCCCGCGGGCGCCTTTCTCTTTGCCCGGTCTTCTGGCTGGCTGGCCAGGGTGTATATGCTCGCTCGCGATGGACCTGACGCTGTCGCCATCGGAGGAGCGGTTCCGCGACGAGGTTCGCACCTGGATCGGGGAGAACAACCCGGGCCCCGAGCCCGAGGCCGGTCTCGACGAGGTGATGGCCTTCCGCCGCGAGTGGCAGCTGAAGCTGCACGCGGCCGGCTGGGCCGGGATCTCCTGGCCCGAGGAGTACGGCGGCCGCGGCGCGACGATGATCGAGCAGGCGATCTTCACCGGCGAGGCCGCCGCGCAGGAAGCGCCGAGCCCGGCCAACGTGCTCGGCCTGGCGATGGGCGGCCCCGTCGTCATCGCCCACGGCAGCGACGAGCAGAAGCAGCGCTACCTGGAGCCGATCCTGACCGGCGAGGAGATCTGGTGCCAGGGCTTCTCCGAGCCCGAGTCCGGCTCTGACCTGGCCTCGCTGAAGACCCGCGCGGTCAAGGACGGCGACGAATGGGTGGTCAGCGGGCAGAAGGTCTGGACCACGTTCGCCCAGTACGCGAAGTGGTGCATGCTCGTCGCCCGCACCGACGCCGACGCGCCCAAGCACCAGGGACTCACCTACTTCCTGATGGACATGGAGCAGGAGGGGGTCGAAGCGAAGCCGCTGGTCCAGATCACCGGCGAGGGCGAGTTCAACGAGGTCTTCATGGACGAAGCCCGGATCCCCGAGGCCAACGTCGTCGGCGGCGTCGGCAACGGCTGGGGGGTGGCGATCACGACGTTGATGAACGAGCGCGCCGGCCTCGCCTTCGGCGCCATCGCCCAGATCCAGAACAGCCTCACCGCGCTCGCCCGGCTGGCCGGTGAGGTCCGCGTCAACGGCGGCTCGGCGGCCGACGACAGCTACTACCGCCAGCGCATCGCCCAGCTCCACATCGAGGCCGAGACGATGCGGCTCAACGCCTACCGCGGCCTGACCAAGACGATGCAGTCGGGCATCCCCGGTCCGGAGGGGTCGCTCGGCAAGTGGCAGTGGGCCGACATCAACCAGGGCCTGACCGAGCTGGCGCTGGAGATCGAGGGCGCTTACGCGCCGCTGGCCCGCGGCTCGGCCAACGCGATCGACAACGGCGCCTGGCAGTACGGCTTCCTGCGCTCCCGCGCCAACTCGATCGAGGGCGGGACGACGGACATCCTCAAGAACATCATCGCCGAGCGCGTGCTCGGCCTGCCGAGGCTGCGCTAGGGCCTGAGGGGACGCTGACCGATGTACTTCGACCTCACCGACGAGCAGCAGGCGATCAAGTCGACCGCGCACGACTTCCTCGCCTCGCGCTTCAAATCCGAGCGACTGCGGGAGATCGCCGCCAGCGACGACGGCTTCGACGCCGCTGGCTGGAGTGAGATGGCCGAGCTCGGCTGGGCCGGGCTGGCGCTGCCCGAGGAGTGGGGCGGGCAGGGGCTCGGGATCGTCGAGCTCGCGGTCCTCTTCGAGGAGATGGGCTACGCGCTCGCTCCCTCGCCCCTCTTCTCGAACACGATCGCCGGCCTGGCGCTCAGCCTCTGCGGCTCCGACGATCTGCGCGAGCGCTATCTGCGGCCGCTGGCCGAGGGCAAGCTGCGCGGTACGCCGGCGCTCTGGGACGCCGGCTCGCCGGCGAACCCGGGCGGCTTCAGGCTGTCGGCCGAAGAGGACGGCGATGCCGTCGTCTTGACCGGCGAAAAGATCCTCGTGATGGACGCCGCCAGCGCCGACTTCTTCCTGGTGGCCAGCGCCGACGGTCGCCGTCACCTGGTCGAGAGTGGCGCGGATGGCGTGACGGTCACGCCGGAAACCGGCATCGACCCGACCCGCCGCTTCTCCAGCGTCCGCCTCGAGGGCGTCCGGGTCGAGCCCGCCGCCACGCTGCCGGGCGAAGCCGCCGACTACCTTCCCGTCTTCCACCGCCTCTGCGTCGCGCTTGCCGCCGAGTCGACCGGGATCGCGCAACGGACGATGGAGATGGCGGTCGAGTACGCCAAAGACCGGCAGCAGTTCGGGCGGCCGATCGGCGCCTACCAAGCGGTCTCGCATCGCTGCGCCCAGATGCTGCTCGAGACCGAGAACGCGCGCTCCGCCGTCTACGGCGCCGCCTGGGCGGCCGATGCCGAGCCCGAGTCGCTCCACCTCGCCGCCGCGATGGCGAAGGCCTACGCCGGCGACGCCGGCTGGCGCGTTCCCGACGCCTCGATCCAGGTCCACGGCGGCATCGGCTTCACCTGGGAGCACGACCTCCATTTCTTCCTCAAGCGCGGCCGCTCCAACGCGGCGATCTTCGGCGACTCGAAGTGGCATCGCGAACGGGTCGCCGACGCCGTGCTGGCGCGCGCCGACGCGCCGGCCGCGATCTGAGCCGGGCGGGCACCGTGAGCGCCCTCGACCGCATCTCCGTCGCCGCGATCGGCACCACGGTCGCCGACCTCGAGGCGGAGACGCTGCGGGCCGAGGCCGCCGGCGTCGAGTGCGTCTGGGCGCCGGAGCTGTTCCGCAGCGCCGCCACCCAGGCCGCCTACCTGGCTGCGAAGACGACCAGGATCGACGTCGCCACCGGCATCGTCTGGGCTTTCACCCGCAGTCCCTTCATCCACGCCGTGACCGCGCTCGACATCGACGAGATGTCCGGCGGGCGCTTCCGGCTGGGTATGGGCGCAGGCGTCAAACGCCTGAACGAAACCTGGCACAACGCCGACTACGGCAAGCCGGCGCCGCACCTGCGCGAGGCGATCGAGGCGACGCGGCTGATCATGCGGCAGGCCAGCGCCGGCGAGCCGATCCGCTACGAGGGCGAGTACTACGACATCGACATCAAGGGCTGGGTCCGGCCGCACCCGGCGCCGCGGCAGGCGGTCCCCATCTACACGGCCGCCGTGCAGGCGGGGATGGCAAGGATGGCCGGCGACGTCGCCGACGGGCTGATCGGGCACCCGATCCAGAGCCTGCGCTGGATCGACGAGATCGTGGTCGACGCCTTCGAGACCGGGCTGAAGCGCTCGGGCCGCGAGCGCAAGGACTTCGACTATCTGCCGACCGTCTGCTGTGCGATCGACGACGACGAAGGGCGGGCGATCGATATGGCCCGCCGCACGATCTCCTTCTACGCGACGGTGAAGACCTACATGCCGCTCTGGGAGCTGCACGGCTTCGCCGACAACGCGGTTGCCGCCGGCGAGGCATTCCGCCGCGGCGACCTCGCCGCCGTCCCCGCCGCGATCAGCGACGAGATGGTCGAGGCCTACTGCGCCGCCGGCCCCCTCGACAAGGTCCGGGCCCGGGTCGAGGCGACGGCGGAGCGGGCCGATGGCCTCTTCCTGACGCCGCCTACCTACTTCATCTCCCTCGAGGAGCTGAGCGAGTTCCAGAACCGCATCATCGACGCCTTCGGCCCGGGCGCCTGACCGCCGCGCCGGAATCCCGTCTGCAGGAAGTGCTCGACCGCGTGCGGGCGATCCCCGAGGGCTTCGTCCGTACCTACGGCGACGTTTCCCCTGGCGCCCCCCGTTTCGCCGGCACGGTGCTGTTCGAGGTCGACGAGCCCGACCTGCCCTGGTGGCGCGTCGTCCGTGCCGATGGCTCGCTCGCCAAGGGT
>DATBXZ010000315.1:0-4835 GCA_036513995.1 Solirubrobacterales bacterium
CTCGGTACAGGTGCGGACGACGTCGAAATAGCGGCTCAGGTAGTGGATGTTGAGCGCGCTCAGCACCAGGCGACGCTGGCGTTTCCAGTCGTCTCCCTCCGAGGAGAAGACGCCGTTCGGTCCCATTTCTTCGATCACTTCCCGCTGCGAGACCCAGCGCCGGTACCCGTCGGGGCGATCGCGCAGGATCTCGTTGATCGCCTCCAGGTCGGCGACGAGGACCATCGTCGAGCCGGGAAGCTCGACACGAACCATCGGTCCGTAGCGCCGGACCCATTTCTCGCCGATCAGATGCACGCGCGAGGGGCGCAGCAACTGCAGCGTGTTGCCGAGCAGCGGCAGCGTCGGCGGGCCTGGTAGATCTGCGATCTCGATACCGGTCATCTTCGCCTCCCAGCGGTTGTGCGGCGGATCCGCGTCCCATGCCAACCTCTTCCGTCTGCAGGGTGTCTGTCGGTGCGCTTGGTCACACCGGCTAGGCTCCCTCGGGTGTCGAAGCTGAGGTTCGAAATCGCGATTTCGGTCGATGGGTTCGTCGCCGGGCCCAACCAGAGCGAGCAGAACCCGCTCGGCGAAGGTGGGATGGCGTTGCACGAGTGGGTCTTCAAGCTCGACGCCTGGCGGCAGCCGCACGGCCGGGGCAGCGGCGAGGTCAACCCCAGCAACGAGATCGTCAAGGAAGCGACGGAGAACGTCGGCGCGGTGGTGATGGGCCGCAACATGTTCGGCGGCGGGCCGGGGCCGTGGGACGACTCCTGGCGCGGGTGGTGGGGAGAGGACCCGCCCTTCCACGTGCCGGTCTTCGTCCTCACCCACCACGAGCGCGAGCCGCTGGAGATGGATGGGGGCACCAGCTTCCACTTCGTCACCGACGGGATCGAGCCGGCGCTGGCCCGGGCCAGGGAGGCCGCCGGAGGCAAGGACGTGCGGCTCGGCGGCGGTGCCGAAGCCGCGCAGCAGTACCTGGCGGCGGGGCTGGTCGACGAGCTGCAGCTCAACGTCGTCCCGATTCTGCTCGGTGGGGGCGAGCGGCTGTTCGAGAACGTCCGCGCCGGGCTCGAGCTGGAGCAGACGCGGGTCGTCCACACCCCCGAGGTGACCCACATCCGCTACCGGGTGGGAGCAGGTTCGCGGCCAACCGAGTCGAATCAGGGCGTATGAACAGAAAGCTCGAAGTCGGCGCCACCCTCAGCGAGGTCTTCTCGATCTACGGCGCCAACGCGGGGGTGCTTCTGCCGGTCGCCTTCTGGCTCTTCCTCGTGGTCGCGATCCTCAACGGCATCGCCGGCTCCAGCCTCTTCCTGCTGCTGGTCGCCTCAGTGGTCGGGATCGCCGCCGGGACCCTCTACCAGGGCACGGTCGTGAACCTGGTCCGCGACGTCCAGGACGGGCGGCGCGACTTCTCCGCCGGCGAGCTGCTCAGCTCGGCGACGCCCTTCATCGCACCGCTGATCGGGGCGGGGATCCTGGCCGGGATCGCGATCGGCATCGGCCTGATCGTCTTCGTCGTCCCGGGCCTGATCCTGCTGACGATCTGGGCCGTGATCGCGCCGGTGATCGTGGTCGAGAAATCGCCGGTGATGTCCTCCTTCGGCCGCTCGCGCGAGTTGGTGCGCGGCAACGGCTGGCCGGTCTTCGGCGCGATCGTCGTCGCCTTCGTGATCGTCATCGTCGGTGGCCTCATCTTCGGCGCGATCGCCGCCAGCATCGCCGACGGCCCGCTGCTGCGAATCGTCTTCAGCGCCCTTGCCTCGACGATCACGGCGCCGATCAGTGCCCTGGTCGCCGCCGTCCTCTACTTCCGCCTGCGGGCGATCGAGGGCAGCCCCGAGCCGCTCGCCGGCGGCCCGGACGCACCGGCGCCGCCAACAGTCCCCCCGGCGCCCCCCACGGTTCCGCCGGCACCTCCGGCTGTTTAACCCCAGGTGCCGGCGGCAGTGCCGCTGCCGGGGCAGCCGCCGCGATTCGAGCTGGACACGGTGCAGGGATAGGTGATGACGCCGGTGGCCGAGCGACTGATCGAGAAAACGTTATTCGAGGACGCGGTTACTTCGATGGTGTAGCCACCGGTCGGGTTTTCGGGCTTTACTTCGACGCCCGTCGTCGGGATCGTCGGCTCAATTGCCCGCAGGCCCGCAAGGTTGCAGTTGGTGGTCGAGTAGACCCCTTTGTTGTCGGTGTTGCAGGTCTCCATCGCCACCTGGGCGGCGTGGGCGGTCTCCTTCGCCTTGGCGTCGCCTGCCTTGGTCTTTTGGTTGAAGAACGCCGGCAGGGCGATCGCGGCGAGGACGCCGAGGATCAGCATCACGACGAGGAGCTCGATGAGGGTGAAGCCGGCCTCGCGGTCGGCGGTTCTTGGACGAGAGAATTTTATTCTTGGACGAGAGATTTCCATGCTTGGCTATCGGTCACGATCCGTCGATCGTTAGATCGTGCAAGCGATCTCTCAGGCGCGCTGCTCGAGCAGGCCAGCGACCGCCTGGGCCAGGCGCTGGCCGCGTCGGGTCAGCGTGTACTCGGTGTGGGGAGGGCGGCCGGCGACCAGCTGGCGCTCGACTATCCCTGCCGCCTCGAGCTGCTCCAGCCGCTCCGAGAGCGTCGTCGGCGAGACCCCCGGCAGCGACTGGCGGAACTCGTTGAAGCGGGCGGCGCCGCTGGCGCAGGCGTAGATCGTCGCCATCGTCCAGCGGCGCTCGAGCAGGCCGGCCGCCGCCCGCAGCTCGGTCGGGACCGGCGAGCAGCTACGACATCGCGGCGACATCCGCGCCCTTCTCGGCCGGCTCCAGGGCCACGGCGATGACCTCGCCGACGCTCATCACCGGGTGGAAGGCCATCTGCTCGCGCACCTCCTCCGGAACCTCGTCGAGGTCGCCGCGGTTGCGCTCGGGCAGGATCACCTCGGTCAGCCCGGCGGCGTGCGCGGCCAGCACCTTCTGCTTCAGTCCGCCGATCGGCAGCACCCTGCCCTGCAGGGTGACCTCGCCGGTCATCCCGACCGTGTGCTTGACCGGCCGTCCGGTCAGCAGCGAGACCAGCGCCGTCGTCATCGCCGTGCCGGCGCTGGGGCCGTCCTTGGGGATCGCTCCGGCGGGAACGTGGAGGTGGAACTCGCGGTTGAACCGGGCCGGGTCGATGCCGAGCTCCTCGCTGTGGGAGCGCACGTAGGAGAGGGCGATCCGCGCCGACTCCTTCATCACGTCGCCGAGCTGGCCGGTCAGGACCAGGCCCTTGTCGCCCTCCATCGCCGTCGCCTCGATGAAGAGGACGTCGCCGCCGGTGCCGGTCACGGCCAGTCCCGTGGAGACGCCGGGGATCGCCGTGCGCTCGACCGACTCCTGGAAGAAGCGCTGGCGCCCGAGGGCGTCGTGCAGCGCGTCGGCGTCGAGCACGATCGGACGCTCGGACTCTCCCGAGGCGATCTTCGTCGCCGCCCCGCGCAGCAGCTTGCCCAGCTCGCGCTCGAGCTGGCGCACGCCTGCCTCGCGGGTGTACTCGGTGATGACGCTGCGCAGGACCTCCTCGCCGATTTCGACCTCCTCGGGCTCCAGCCCGTTGCGCTCGAGCTGGCGCGGCAGCAGGTAGCCGCGGGCGATCGCCAGCTTCTCGGCGGTCGTGTAGCCGTCGAAGGCGATGATCTCCATCCGGTCCAGCAGCGGTGCCGGGATCGTGTCGGTCATGTTCGCGGTGGCGAGGAAGACGACCTCGGAGAGGTCGACCTCGACGTCGAGGTAGTGGTCGCGGAACGAGTGGTTCTGGGCCGGGTCCAGCACCTCGAGCAGCGCCGCCGAGGGGTCGCCGCGCCAGTCGGCGCCGACCTTGTCGACCTCGTCGAGCAGGATCACCGGGTTCATCGTCTTCGCGTCGCGCAGGGCGCGGACGAGCCGTCCCGGCAGGGCGCCGATGTAGGTGCGGCGGTGGCCGCGGATCTCGGCCTCGTCGTGCAGGCCGCCGAGGCTGATGCGGACGAACTCGCGCCCGAGAGCGCGGGCGATCGACTCGCCGATCGAGGTCTTGCCGGTTCCGGGCGGGCCGACCAGGGTCAGGATCGCGCCGTTGGCGCGGCTTTCCTCCTCGCCCTTGCCGCGCTCCTGGCGCAGCTTGCGGACGGCGATGAACTCGGTGATCCGCCGCTTCACGTCGTCGAGGCCGGCGTGGTCGGCGTCGAGCACCTCGCGGGTGTGGACGGGGTCGAGCTGCTCCTTGGAGCGCTGCGACCACGGCACCGCGATCAGCCAGTCGAGATAGCTGCGGATCATCGAGGACTCCGGCGACTGCTCGCCCTGGCGCTCGAGCCGGCGCAGCTCCTTCTCCGCCTGCTCGGCGACCGCCTCCGGCATCCCGGCCTCGGCGATCTTGCGCTCGTACTCCTCGATCAGGTTGCCCTCGTCCTCACCCAGCTCCTTGCGGATCGACTCCATCTGTTTGCGCAGGAAGTAGTCGCGCTGCTGTTTCTGGGCGCCGGACTCGACGTCGTCGCGGATGCGGCTGCGCACCTGCAGCTCGGCCAGCCGCTCGCGCTGCAGCTCAACCGCGACCTGGAGGCGCTCGGTGACGTCGAGGGTGTCGAGCAGGCGCAGCTTCTGGTCGTCGGAGAATTCGGGGCTGAGCCCGGCCGTGTCGGCCAGCGCCCCCGGCTCCTGGACCGAGCGCAGGAAGGCGGAGATGCGGCCGTCGTCGCCGCGCAGCTCGAGGATCTCCTCGACCACGGCGCGGTACTCGCGGGCCAGCTCGCGCGTGTGCTCGTCGTCTGGGTGGCCGTCGTGGAACTCCTGCACCTCGATGTGCAGGGTCTCGGGATCGTCCTCGCCGGCGACCGCGGCGCCGGCCAGCCCGCG
>DATBXZ010000316.1:0-3358 GCA_036513995.1 Solirubrobacterales bacterium
GTTGGCGACCGCGGACGCCGTCGACTCCGGCGTTCCGCTGGGGCCGGTGATGTAGCTGATCGCCAGCCGCACCAGGGCTTCGGAGAGCAGGTCGACGTCGGCTTTCGCCGCCTGCGGCCAGCCCTGCTCGATCACGGCGCCGAGGCGGGCGGTCGCCCACTGGACGACGGGCAGGCCCTGGGTGGTGACGAAGGGGAGCATGCCGCCGGTGCCGTCGTCGCTGAGCAGGGTGCGGATCAGCGGATCCTCGCCGGCGGTGCGCAGGAAGAGCTCGAGGGCGGCGGCGACGGCCGCGCGAGGGTCGTCGACATGCTGGAGCACGGCCACCTCGACGTCGTCGAGGAAGCGCTCGCCCTCGTGGATCACGAAGGCGAGCCCGAACTCGTTGCGGTTGCCGAACTCCTTGTAGAGGGTCTGGCGGCTGACTCCGGCGGCGCTGGCGATGTCCGACATCGTGATCTCCGACCACGACCGCTGCTCGAGCTGGTCGCGGGCGGCGCCGAAGAGGGTCTGGCGCAGCAGCTCGCGGGCCGCCTCGGGGTATGGGGTTCGTGCGCTCGCCACCGTCCTCCCCATCGTCGCAGTGGAAGCGGTCACGCGGCCTCGTCGTCGGGCTCGAAGTCGACCTTGTCGCGCACCCCGCAGTCGGGACAGGCGTAGTCGTCGGGTACCTCGCTCCAGGGCGTCCCCGGCGGGAAGCCCTCGCGCGGATGCCCCGCCTCCTCGTCGTAGACGTAGCCGCAGCCGGGGCAGCGCCAGCGGCTCATGCGGCCGCCCCGCCGGGCCCCGTCTCCGGGGTCGCGCCGTAGCGAGCGAGGACCCTCTCCCGCCTGCGCGGCTGGATGTTGGCGCGGGTGACGTCGCCCTCGAAGTGGTCGAGCAGGCGCGGGTCCATCACCCGCCGCCACAGCGGCGGGAACCAGGCGAGGACGATCATCCCCGCGTAGCCGGTGGGCAGCTGCGGCGCTTCTTCGACGTGGCGCAGGGCCTGGTAGCGCCGGGTCGGGTTGGCATGGTGGTCGCTGTGGCGCTGCAGGTGGTAGAGCAGGACGTTGGAGGCGACGTTGTTGCTGTTCCAGCTGTGCTCCGGCAGGCAGCGCTCGTAGCGGCCGTCCTCGCGCTTGTTGCGCCGCAGGCCGTAGTGCTCGAGGTAGTTGACGACCTCCAGCAGCGAGAAGCCGATCACCGCCTGGATCAGCAGGTAGGGCAGGACGACCGGGCCGAAGACGATCGCCAGCAGCCCGAACAGCGCCACGGTCATCGCCCAGGCGCTGAGCAGGTCGTTGTGCCAGCTCCAGTGCGACTTGCCGAGGCGGTCGAGCCGCGCCCCCTCGATCCCCCAGGCCGAGCGCAGGCTGCCGGAGACGGTGCGCGGCAGGAAAGCCCAGAAGCTCTCCCCCAGCCGCGAGCTGGCCGGGTCCTCGGGGGTGGCGACGCGGACGTGGTGGCCGCGGTTGTGCTCGATGAAGAAGTGTCCGTACCCGGTCTGGGCGAGGGCGACGCGGCTGAGCCAGCGCTCCGAGCTGGCGCGCTTGTGGCCGAGCTCGTGGGCGGTGTTGATCGCGATGCCGCCGACGACCCCGACCGTGAAGGCGAGCCCGAGGCTGTCGAGGGTCGAGAGATCGCCGCTGGACCAGAGGTAGCAGGCGAGAACGAGGCCGGCGTACTGGATCGGGATGAAGACGTAGGTGCACCAGCGGTAGTAGCGGTCCTGCTCGAGCCACTTGAGGACGCTGTCGGGCGGGTTGCTCGCGTCCACCCCGACGGCGATGTCGAGGATCGGGAAGGCACCAAAGACGAGGATGGGCCCGAGCAGCCAGAAGGCGCCGATGCCGGTCAGCGCGACCGAGCCCCAGGCGAGGAAGGGGGCCATCGGGACGACGATCCCCAGCAGCCAGGCGTAGCGCTTGGGATCGGTCCAGGTCGCCGGGTTGACCTCGACCTCGTCGTGATGGTGGTGATGGTGATGCGAGTCCGCGGTGGTGGCCTCCATGGGCCTCCTCCTTGTCAGAGTTTCAAAGGACGTCTGCAAACTAGACAAAGTTGCACTATTTGTCAACTAAGCGAACAGGCGTGCGTGTTGTGCCCGAATCCAGACTGGGCATGACAAAACGTCCCCCGACGGGGAGAGGGAGAGTCCGCTGACGGAAGCCGACTAGATCTTCAGCAGGATGAAGGTGTTCAGGACCCAGACGAGGGCGACGAAAACCGTGGCGCGGGTGAGGTTGCGCTCGACCATCGAGCCGCCACCGAGCGAGCTGCCGCCACCGCCGACGCCGAAGGCGCCGGAGAGGCCCGCGTCTTTCCCCGAGTGCAGCAGGATCAGGAAGATGAGGACGACGGAGAGGATGACCTGGAGGACGCTGAGAAGCGTGTACATGGCGGGGAAGTCTAGACCCTGTCGAGGATCTGCACCGCCTCCTTGCGGAGTTCGGCGTCGAGCAGGGCAAAGTCCTCATCGGAAAGCTTGCCGGCGGCGTGATCGAGCTCGGCATCGCGGATCTCGCGGTATTTGGCTTCCTTGAGGGCGTCGCCCTCGGTCCGGACGAAAGCACCGCGACGGCGGCCGCGGCTGGGCCAGAGGGCGACGAACACGCCCAGCAGCGCGATCAGGCCGCCGATCCACATCCAGGTGACCAGGGGATTGACGATGACCTTGAAAGTGGCCGGAGAGTCGTCCGCCAGGTAGCTCTTGGCGATGTTCTGGGCGGTCGCGTCCTGCAGCTTGGCGATCAGAGCCAGCGCCGCCGGACGCAGGCTCGGGTTGGCGCGGGCGCGCAGCATCGTCGCCGCCACCAGTTTGCACTGCGGCGGCGTGCCGGGGGCGCCGCTGACGCAGGATTCGAAGCCTTTGTCAGCCGCGCGGGCCCGCCTCTCCACCGCCGAGATGTCGGGTCGCACCGCCGTCCAGAAGTCGTGGCCGAGACCCGCCTGGAGGCCGATTTCACTGTCGGACTGGCCGTCGAAGAAGCCGGCGATGCCGGTCGGAGCGGCGCCGGTCAGCCGGTAGTAGCGGGTGCTGGGGCTGAGGGTGAAGGTCTGGTCGCCCTTTTCGATTCGCAGCAGCGCCCCGGCGCTGAACGCCAGCCGGCTGACGCTCGCGGTGGGCTTCACGTAGGTGATCTTGCGCCCGTCGACGACCGTGCTCTGCCCCGGCTTCAGAGTGACGTCGCGGTTGGTCTGGAAGCTCGAGGAGGCGGCGATGCCGATCAGCACCACGGCGATGCCGATGTGGACGATGTAGCCGCCATAGCGGCGGCGGTTGCGGGAGACGACGGCGACCAGCGCCGCCGGCATCGAGCCGCCGGAGAGCTTGCGCCGCGCCGCCGCACCGCGCCAGAACTCCTGCCCCAGGCCG
>DATBXZ010000317.1:0-4756 GCA_036513995.1 Solirubrobacterales bacterium
CAGAGCGCCAGCTCCAGCGCCTCCGCATAGGTGACGCTCCGCTCGCCCGAGCCTTTCTTGGCGACCTTCAGCCAGAAGCCATGCGGCTGCTCGTGGTTCTCCTCCAGCCACGCCTCCAGGTCGGGCGGCGTGGCGAAGAGGAGGATCGGCAGCTCGTCGGCCATCGCCCCGGCGGCCGCGGAGACCCTCGGCCTCAGTTGCCGAGCGCGTCGGCCAGGAGGTCGACCTGGGCGGGATCGTTCGAGGAGGGACAGAAGATCAGCTCCCCGCAGCCGGCGTCCGCGAAGGCGGCGACGTACTGGCGCACGGTCTCGGCGTCCTTGGCGGCGCTCCCGGCGATGTAGCCGGCGGTCTCCTCGCCGAGCCAGGCGTAGTAGTCGGTCAGGTAGGCGTCGGCGTCCGCCTCGGCGTTGTCGCCGAGGGCGAAGTAGGCCAGGCCCATCAGGCGCGGCTCGCCCTCGCGGCCGGCGTCCGACCACGCCGCTTTCACCTTCGCGGCGGCTTCGGCGTACTGGTCGGGCGGCGAGCCGCCGGCGATCCAGCCCTCACCGAAGCGGGCGGCGCGGGCGAAGGCGGCGTCGGCGGCACCGCCGACGACCAGGCGCGGCGGCCCCTCCAGCGACGGCCCGACCTCGTCGCCGTCCCAGACCTCCCGCATCCGCTCCAGCATCTCGTCGAGGCGCTTGCCACGGCCCTTGGTCTCGAGGCCGCTGATCGCGTAGTCGTCGTCGCGCCCGCCGAGGCCGATGCCAAGGGTCAGGCGACCGCCAGAGAGGGCGTGGACGCTCAGTGCCTGCTTGGCCAGCTCAACCGCGTTCTCGCGCAGCGGGCCGAGCAGGACCGAGGTGCAGAGCCCGATCCGCTCGGTCACCGCGGCGGCGGCGGCGAGCGCGGTCAGGACCTCGTAGTTGTCGTAGACGATGCGATCGATCGTGCCGAGGCTGGAGAAGCCGCGGCCGTCGGCCCGGCGGGCCCACTCGATCAGCTGCGCGCCACTGGTGCCGGGAACTGCGTTGGGAAGTCCGATGCCGACATCCATTGCGCCTCCTTGACTGGGATCGGTTCGAGCCTCAACCCTAGCCAACGCGGGTGCTCAGCTCGGCGGCGAAACGGTCGGCGGTCGATCCCTCCGGCTTAGGATGCCGACGCAATCCCAGGCGGGACCAAATCGAGGAGGAGAGAGCAAGTGAGCAGCCAGGTGAAGAAGATCGACGAGATGGAGGCGATCTACCGCGGTGCCTTCAAACGCGCCTGCGCCGAGCTCGGGGTCGAGTCGTTCGGCATGCAGATCATCGATCTGCCGCCCAACTACGAGAACTATCCGGAACACGACCACGAACACGACAAGCAGGAGGAGGTCTTCCTGGTCCTGCGCGGCGGCGGCGAGATCGAGATCGAGGGCGAGCGCTTCCCGCTCGACTCCGACCGCATCGCCCGGGTCGGCCCGGAGACGAAACGGAAGATCTGGCCGGGGCCGGAGGGCATCCGCGTCGTCGTCCTCGGCGGCGTCCCCGGTGAGGCCTACGTGCCGGCGGACATCACCAAGCTCGGCGAGCCGGACCCGATGCTGGCGAGCTAGGACGGTCCCTTAGGCTGCGCGTGTGCTTCGACGTCTGCCGCTCCTAGCGGCGCTCCTGGTGACGATGGCGCTCGCCGCTCCGGCGGCGGCGAGCGCCATCAGCATCGGCGGCAATTCCAGAGACTCGGTCGTGGTCCTCGCCGGAGACGTCACCGTGGCCCGCGGCGAAACCGTCGACGGCGTCTTCATCGCCAGCGGCGACGCCCGGATCGCCGGCGACGTCGACGGCGACGTGACCGTCCTCAGCGGCGACGTGATCGTCTCCGGCCGGGTCGAAGGCAACCTCTTCACCGCCGGCGGCGAAGCCCGGCTGCTGCCGAGCGCCGAAGTGACCGGCAACGTCGAATACGGCGACGAGCACCCCCGAATCGCCCTCGACGCCCGCGTCCACGGCGCCATCACCAAGCAGAGCTGGCCCCACCTCGGCGGCCTCTTCTCCGGGATCGGCAGCCTCGTCGTCTGGCTCGCCGTCAGCCTCTCGCTGCTGGTATTCGGTGCCCTGCTGCTGCTGATCGCGCCGCGGGCGGCCGACGCCCTCCACGCCCGCTCGCGGGAGAGGATCGGGCCGACGATCGCGATCGGCATCGCGATCGCGATCGTGCTGCCGCTGATCGCCCTGATCGCCGCGATCACCCTCGTCGGCCTGCCACTGGCGGTGGGGATCGGTGCCGCCCTGCTGCCGCTGGGTGCGGTCGCCTACCTCGCCTCCGCCTACGCGCTCGGGCGCCGGGTCCTGAAGCCACCGCGCCAGCGCATGCTCTCCCTCCTCGCCGGCGTGGCGATCCTGCGGCTGACGGCGCTGGCCCCCCTCCTCGGCGCCCTGCTCGGCCTCGCGGCCATCGTCTTCGGGCTCGGCCTGATCGGTGCCGCTATCGGCGCCGCCCGGGAACCGGCGGATCGGCTGCCGGCTCGAAGCCCGGGCAGCTGAGCACCGGCAGCGGCGGGTAGCGCGGGTAGGCCGGGTCCTGGCGCGAGCGCTCGCAGAGCGAGAAGACCGAGCCGCGGGTGTTGGGTACGAGCCGCTGGTAGCGGCAGCTGTCGCAGAGGCCCCGAGTGGACACCCGTCCATGCTATTTGCGGTCTCATTCGGGCTGCCCGCCTCGGGGACGGCTAGCTTTGGTGTGTGAACAGCGCGGCGACCCTCTTCGATGCCGATGCGGCCGCCTACACGGGTACGGTCGAGGTTGTCGGCGTCATCTTCCGCGCCGAGGACGACGGCTACGCGGTGCTCGAGGTCCGCGACACCGCTTCGGGCGAGGGCTTCGCCCTGGTCGGCCCGGTCGCCCACCTCGCGACCGGCGACCGGGCCGAAGTCAGCGGCGACTGGCAGACCCACAGCCGCTACGGCCGCCAGCTGCGGGCCCAGGGGGCGCTGCCACTCGATCCCGCAGACCGCGATGGCAAGGTCGCCTACCTGGCCTCGCTGCGCCACATCGGCCCGGCCCGGGCCGAGCGCCTGGTCGCCGAGCACGGCGAAGGAGTGCTGAAGGCAATCGCCGCCGACCCGCACGGGGTCTTCCACTCGCTGCGCGGAGTCAGTGAAGGCCAGGCCGTGGCGGCGGCCGATTCCTGGCACGCCAGCCGCGCCGTGCGCGACCTCCACATCCAGCTCGCCCCGCACGGCCTCGCCTACCTGGCGGCGCCGATCCACGCCCGTTACGGCGAGCGCTCGATGACGATCCTGCACGAAAACCCCTACCGGCTGACCGAGGTCGACGGCGTCGGCTTTGCCCGCGCCGACAAGATCGCTCTCGCCGCCGACGTCCCGCCCGAGTCCAGCCGCCGCGCCCAGGCCGCCGCCGTCTTCGCGCTGGCGGAGGCCGAGCGGCAGGGCAACAGCTTTCTGCCGCTGGAGGAGCTGACCCGTCGCACCGCGCGCCTGATCGGGCTCGCCCCCGACCCCGATGTGCTGACCGAGGCGCGCGGACTGCTGGTCGACGAAGGCCGCGTCTACCGCGAGCTGACCCACGCCAGCGAGCTCGCCGTGGCGGCAACGCTGCGGGCTCGCACCGCCGCCCCTCCTCACCTCGTCCACGACCCGGATGAGACGCCGCGCGAGCAGCTGACCGACGAGCAGTGGGCCGCCGTGCGGGGAGCGTTCTCCTCGCGGGTCTCGGTCCTCACCGGCGGCCCCGGCGTCGGCAAGACCGTATGCACCAAGGAGATCGTCGCCGAGGCAGAGGCGGCCAACGCGAAGATCGCCCTCTGCGCCCCGACCGGCCGCGCCGCCCGCCGGCTCGAGGAAACGACCGGGCACGAAGCGCAGACGATCCACCGGCTGCTGGAGTGGATGCCAGGCCGCGAACCCGCCTTCGGGCCGGACCACCCGCTGCCGGTCGACCTGATCATCGTCGACGAGGCCTCGATGCTGAACCTGCGCCTGGCCGAGGTGCTGCTTGCCGGGCTCGCTGAGACGACCCACGTCGTCCTCGTCGGCGACGCCGACCAACTACCGCCGATCGGTGCCGGCAAACCGTTCGAGGACCTGATCGCCTCCGGGGCGGCACCGGTGGTGCGGCTCAGCCAGATCTTCCGCCAGGCGGCCCGTTCGATGATCACCACCGCCGCCCATGAGATCAACCATGGCCGGCCACCGCACCTGGAGCCGGACGAGGACCAGGACCACGACTTCTTCTTCATCGACCGCCCCAGCCCCGAGCGGGCGCTGGAGACCGTGGTCGAGGTGGTTGCCGAGCGGGCGCCGACCCGCTTCGAGGTCGACCCGATCCGCGACGTCCAGGTGCTGGCGCCGATGTACAAGGGAGCGATCGGGATCGACGCCCTCAACGAGCGCCTGCAGGCCCGTCTCAACCCCGATGGCAAGCGGGCACTGAACGACCGCTTCCGGATCGGCGACCGCCTGATCCAGACCCGCAACTCGCACGAGCTGGGGCTGATGAACGGCTCGATCGTCTTCCTCCGCTCCGACGACCCCGACGAAGAGGCGATCGTCGTCGACACCGACGAGGGCGGCACCCTGGTCATCCCCTACGGAGAGACGACGACGCTGCGGCTCGCCTACGCGATCTCGGTCCACAAGGCGCAGGGCTGCGAAGTCCCGGTCGTGGTCGGCGTCTGCCACCGCTCGCACTCGCGGATGTTGACCCGCCCGCTCATCTACACGGCGATCACCCGCGCCCGCGACAGCTGCGTGCTGGTCGGCGACCCAGGCGCCCT
>DATBXZ010000318.1:0-3657 GCA_036513995.1 Solirubrobacterales bacterium
CGAAGGCCAGCCCGGCCCATACAGCTTCTTGGTGACCGACCAGCACGCCCTAGTGGCGACGATCCAGCCCTACCTCCATCTGAAGACCACGACGACCGTCTACGGGTCAGCCGCCCTGGCTGGCGGAAGCCCCGTTCCAGATGGGACCTCTTTCGATCTGACCGTGTCGTGGCCTGGGAACCATCTCGTCCAGTATGCGGCCGCCAGCCTGGCGGGCGGTCTTGCATTCCCGATGGCTCTGCCTGAAGAAGCTGAGGGGCAAAACGTCACCCTGGCGATCAGCCGTCCGGCGGACAGCGCCTACCAAGCCGTGAAGAGCGCGGAAGTGACCGCCAAGGTCGCGATGCCTCCGCCCCCTGCGCCGCCGGTTCGACATCACCGCAAGCACCACCATCGGCACCGCCGCCACCACCATCGGCATCACCGCCACTAGGGAGGAGCGGCTACATGGCTAAGACCGCGTCGACTATCGCAATAAAGGAGATGCACCGCCGGGAGTACCGGCGCACAGTGCTTCGCCTCACCGCCGGCTCAATTGTCTTGTGGTTCATATTGGTTCTGTTCCTGGCTGGCTCCCACGCCGGCAGTGCGATTGTGCCGGTGTCGATCCTCATGCTCGTCGGCCTGATCATCATCAGGGTCAACTTATGGAACCGCTATAGGCGGGACATGCGCGTCGAGCTGGCGGGCCAGAACTTTCCGCAGGGCGAGGACGGGCATGGCATCTAGCAAGCGGAGGACTCGAGTCGTCGGGTTGCGACAACAGCACCACGTCGTTGACACGGTGGCTTGGAATGGCGTTCACGCCGGAGCCAGTCTTCGTCGTGGCTAGAAATTTGACCCCCGTCTCCTCAATAGGTTCCTCCATTCATGGGATACCTTTCGCCGTTCGCACGCAACTCACTTACGGACATGATCTGATCTCGGCCAATGAACCGCTCCAGCAAGAGTAATCCCGCTTCATTGATTCGTTGTCCAGCTTGACTTGCTACTGCATCTTTCACCACTATTGGGCGAGTGCTCGACGCTTTGGATAGGGCTCTGGTCTTGACCGAGGATATCCAGCGGGCTTATCGCCAAGCTGGCCCAAGTGAGCGCCGGCTGTTCAACCAAGCGTTCTTCGAGTGGCTGAAGATCGAAGACGAGACGGTGGTCAGCCACAAGCTGGCAGAGCCATTTGACCGCTTGTCTGGTCCGAAGCCCTATGCAGAGTTGGCAACCGAGGCGCTGGCAGAGCGCTTGGTGCCGGGATGGGACCGCAAGCCGGTTGCGGAGGGCATGGCAGAACTGATTTCCGAGCAGGGACTGAACGCAAGAACCTCCGGCCCGTTTTTTGAGGCCGGAGGTTCTAACGTCGAATCTATGGTGCGGGCGGAGGGACTTGAACCCCCACGATCTTTCGATCACCAGGACCTAAACCTGGCGCGTCTGCCAAATTCCGCCACGCCCGCGTGGCGCCCCGGATCGGGGCTTAACGCGCGACCAATGCCGCATCGTCGCTTACAGATTCTATGATCGACGCATGGCTGTAGGAGAGCTGAGGCCCGGCTACGAACTGTGGCGGCCGAATCGGGAGAAGGCTGGGTCGGTCACGACCAAGTTCGTGATCGTTGTCCTGCTGCTCGCGACGGCCGTGCTCGCCGCGATCGTCACGATCGGCGGCTGGTCGCTGCTCAAGGGCGGCGCCAGCATGGGCCTGGTCTGCGCGATCTACGCGCTGCTCTACGTCTTCTTCGGCTTCCTCGTCGCCCGTTGGAACCGCGGCATCCTCCCCGTCATCGCCGCGCTCTCGATGATCCTGGCGATCTTCTGCGCGGTCGGCGCCGGCAGCTGGTTCGAACGCGAAAAGGCCGGCTTCGACGAAGCGGCCCTCTCCTCCTCGCTGATCGGCACGCTGGTGATCGCCCTCGGCCTGCTGCAGATCGTCGTCATCGCCTTCGCCCTCTACGGCTTCAACCAGGAGTGGCACGTGGAGGAGGAGCGCCCGATCGGCTCGGGCGAGGACTACGGCGCCGGCGCCGACGACGGCGCCCCGCAACCCGCCTGACCAGTCTGAGTCAGGCATTGCACGGCCACGGCTTTCGCGGACTCGCGATTCGATGCCGGAGGCGGGAGTCGAACCCGCACGCCCTTTCGAGCAATTGATTTTGAATCAATCGTGTCTGCCATTCCACCACTCCGGCGACACCTGAACGATAAACCCGGCCACGAATAGACTGCGCTCGGGATGAGGGTCCACCACCTCAATTGCGGGTCGCTCTGCCCCCGCGGCAGGAGGCTGATCAACGGCGACGGCGGCCTGCGGGAGCGAGGGCACACCGTCTGTCATTGCCTGGCGATCGAGGCCAGCGACGGGGTCGTCTTGGTCGACACCGGCTTCGGCCTGGAGGATGCGCGCAACCCGCGACAGCTGGGGCCGATCTTCGGCGCGATGAGTGCCCGTCCGAAGGCCGAGACGACGGCGCTGACGCAGCTCGAGGCGCTCGGCTTCGGCGCCGGCGACGTGCGCCGGATCGTCACCACCCATCTCGACCCCGACCACAGCGGCGGCCTGCCCGACTTCCCCGAGGCCGAGGTCCACGTCCTCTCGACCGAGCTCGACGCGGCGCTCCACCCGCGCCTGCGCGACCGGCCGCGCTACCCGGACACCCACTGGAAGCATGGGCCGCGCTGGGTCAGGCACGAGCCGGAAGGCGACGACTGGTTCGGCTTCGAGGGCGTCCGCATCCTGCCCGACCTCGACGCCGAGGTGCTGATGATCCCGCTGTTCGGCCACTCGCTCGGCAATACCGGGGTGGCGCTCAGGACCGGCGAGGGCTGGCTGCTGCACTGCGGCGACGCCTACTTCAACCACGGCGAGGTCGAGGCGCCGCCCAGCTGCCCGCCGGGCCTGCGGCTCTTCCAGAACCTGCTCGCCGCCGACAACAAGGCCCGCAAGTCCAACCAGGAGCGCCTGCGCGAGCTGGCCGCCAACCACGGCGGCGAGGTGACGCTGCTCTGCTCCCACGACCCGCACGAGCTCGAGCGCGAGCAGGCCAGGGCCGGCGTGGCGTCCGCGGCCGGGTGACCGGGGAAGCGCCGGAGAAGCTCTGGGAGCCCTCGGCCGAGCTGGTCGAGAGGGCTCGGCTGACCGAGTTCATGCGCTGGCTGGCGGCCGAGCGCGACCTCGAATTCGACGGCTACGACGCCCTCTGGCGCTGGTCGGTCGACGACCTCGACGGCTTCTGGGCGGCGATCTGGGACTTCTTCGAGGTCCAGGCCGACGGCGACCGCTCGACCGTGCTCGCCTCACGGCAGATGCCCGGGGCCCGCTGGTTCCCCGACGCCAGCCTCAACTACGCCGAGCACGCCTTCGCCGGCAAAGACGACGCCGAGACGGCGATCCTCCACGCCTCCGAGCTGCGCGAGCTCGGCGAGCTGAGCTGGGGCGAGCTGCGTGCCCAGGTCGCCGCCTGCGCCGCGGCCCTGCGCGGACTCGGGGTCGGGCGCGGCGACCGCGTCGTCGCCTACCTGCCGAACATCCCCGAGGCGATCGTCGCCTTCCTCGCCAGCGTCTCGATCGGCGCCGTCTGGTCCAGCTGCTCGCCCGACTTCGGCCCCGCCAGCGTCATCGACCGCTTCGCCCAGATCGAGCCCAAGGTGCTGTTCGCGGTCGAC
>DATBXZ010000319.1:0-3606 GCA_036513995.1 Solirubrobacterales bacterium
GCCGATCCCGGTGGTCTACTGCGAGGCTTGTGGTGAGGACGGCGCGCCGGCGATCGTTCCGGTTCCCGACGAGCAACTGCCGGTCGAGCTGCCGGAGATCGAGGACTACGCGCCGCAGGGCAAGAGCCCGCTGGCGGCAGCGGAGGATTGGGTCGCCACCGAGTGCCCCCGCTGCGGGGGCCCGGCCCGCCGCGAGACCGACACCATGGACACCTTCGTCGACTCCTCCTGGTACTTCATCCGCTACCTCGACTCGAAGAACGAGGAGGTCGCCTGGGAGCGCGCCGCGGCCGACCACTGGCTGCCGGTCGACCAGTACATCGGCGGCGTCGAGCACGCGATCCTGCACCTGATGTACGCCCGTTTCCTGACCAAGGCGCTGGCCGACCTCGGCCAGCTCGACGTGCAGGAGCCGTTTGCCAACCTCTTCGCGCAGGGGATGATCACCCGCGACGGGGCGAAGATGTCGAAGTCGAAGGGCAATACCGTCAGCCCCGGCGAGTACGTCGAGCGCTACGGCGCCGACACCGCCCGTACCTACGTCTGCTTCATGGGCCCGCCCGAGCGTGGCGGCGACTGGTCCGACGAGGGCGTCGAGGGCGTCAACCGCTTCCTCTCCCGGCTCTCCCGGCTCTGCGAGGAGGTGGACGAGCGCACCGGCCCCGGCGAGCCGGGCGCCGCGACCGAGGGCGGGGCGCGTGAGCTGCTCGCCAAGGCCCACTGGGCGATCGACAAGGCGACTCGCGACTTCCAGCGCGGCTTCCAGTTCAACACCGCGATCTCGGCGGTGATGGAGCTGGTCAACGACGCCTACCGGTTGAAGGACGGGCTCTACGGCGACCCCGACGGCGACGCCGCCGTGCGTTTCGCCACCGCCACTGCGGCTTCGCTGATCTTCCCCTTCGCTCCTCACCTGGGCAGCGAGGTGTTCGAGCGCCTCAGCGGCGAGCGGGTCTGGGAACGGCCCTGGCCGGAGGCCGACCCTGCCCTGCTGGCCAGCGACACCGTCACCCTGATCGTCCAGGTCAACGGCAAGCTGCGCGACCGCATCGAGGCGCCGGCCGAGGCGCTGCAAGAGCAGCTGCTGGAGCTGGCGCGGGCGAGCGAGAAGGTCAGCGCCTTCATCGAGGGCAAAGAGGTGTTGAAGGAGATCGTCGTGCCCGGCAAGCTGGTCAACCTGGTGGTCAGGTAGCCGGGCTGGTCCCCCGTGGCCGCCCGCTTTTGGTACAAAGCGCGCCGATGCTCGTCAGGCGTCTGGAGGACGCACCAGTAGAGGAGTGGCACCGGCTGCGAACGCACGTCCTCATGGACGCGGGCGAACTCGGTTCCCGCAACCTCTCGGTCACCTGGCTCTCGCTTCCGGCGGGGACCGAGCAGACGCTGAGCTCCCATCAGGAATCCGAGCAGGCCTACGTGGTCGTCCGCGGCGCCGGCGCGATGTCGGTCGCGGGAGATACGCAGCAGGTGGGCGAGGGCGACCTGATCCTGGTCCCGCCGGCCACCGAGCACTCGGTCGCCAACGACGGTGATGTGGAGCTCTCCTTCGTTTCGATCCAGTCGCCGCCCGTCGCTGCCGCCGAGCTCTACAGCGACCAGCTCGCCGAGGTCGCCGGCTACGACGACGATGATGACTTCGTCGACTGAGCCTTAGCTAAGCCGTTCGATTCCGCGCGCCAACCGCGCGCAGCTTTGGTCCAGGCTTCGGCTCATGCCCGAGCTGAGCAGAGCCCAGGTCGTCGTCTACGGCGCCATCGCCATCGCCCTGTTGCTGGTCGGGGCGCGGGCGATCAGGGCGGAGGGCGGCGCCGAGCAGTCTTTCGCCGCCGGCTCGGGCGGGGAATCCTCCTCGGGCGGTGGCTTCACGCTGAGCGGCCAGGCCTCGGACCTGGTCGTCGACGTCGCCGGCGCGGTCGAACGCCCCGGCGTCTACCGCCTGCCGGCCGGGAGCCGGGTCGAGGACGCGATCGGACGCGCCGGTGGCGCCAGTGCCGCGGCTGAGCTGGAAGCCGTAAACCGCGCCGCCCGGCTCGCCGACGGGCAGCAGGTGGTGGTCCCGGAGCGCGGCCCGGCCGGCGTCGCCGCGGCCGCGGCCGGCGGCGAGGAAGAAGGCCCGATCAGCCTTGGCACCGCTACCGTCGAGCAGCTCGACACGATCGACGGCATCGGCCCGGTGACGGCGCAGGACATCGTCGATTTCCGCGACCGGCATGGCGGCCTCGCCTCGGTCGACCAGCTCGACCAGGTGTCGGGGATCGGGCCGGCGACGATGGAGTCGTTGCGCGCCCGGTTGCAGCCATAGGCGGAGCGGCGTGCGCTCGCCACGGCCGCCGCTGCCGGTCCTGATCGGGATCGTCGCCCTGGTCGCGGTCGCCCTGGCGCACAGCGGCGAGATCCACGAGCGGGCGGCGGACGGTCTGGGACGCGGCATGCCCGCCCGCGAGACGGAGCTGGCCCGCGGCTTCGTGCTCGGCGACGACGAGGGCATCGATGCCCAGACCAAGGAAGACTTCCGCCGCGCCGGGCTCAGCCACCTGCTGGCGGTCAGCGGCCAGAACGTGACACTGCTGGCGCTGCTGGCGATGCCGCTGATGGCGGCGCTTGGCATCCCGCTGCGCGAGCGCCTCGTCTGGGTGCTCGGCCTGATCGTCGTCTACGTGCCGCTGGCCGGGGCGGGCCCGTCGATCCAGCGCGCCGGGGTAATGGGCGCGGTCGGCGTGGTGGCGACGCTCTCCGGCCGGCGGGCCTCTCGGCTCTACGCACTGTTGCTGGCGCTCGGGGTCACGCTGGCGGTCGACCCCGGCGTCGCCGCCGACATCGGCTGGCAGCTCAGCTTTGCCGCGGTGGCCGGGATCTTCCTGCTGGCGGGGCCGTTGCGCGGGGCGATCGCCGCCCGGATCGGCGCCGGCGGTTGGCGCCGCGCTCTGGCCGAGGGCGCGGCGGTGACGATCGCCGCCACCCTGGCGACGGCGCCGCTGATCGCCTTCCACTTCGAAACGCTCTCGACCACGACCCTCGTCGCCAACCTGGCGGCGATGCCGGCGGTGGCGCCGGCGATGTGGCTGGGCATGGCGAGTGCCGCCGCCTCCCAGGTGCCGGGCCTGCCGGTGGAGGCGCTGAACTGGGTCAACGCCCTGCTGCTCGGTTACATCGCCCAGGTCGCGACCTGGTGCGGGCGGCCGAGCTGGGCCCAGCTCGACGTCCGCCTCGGCAGTGGCGGCCTGCTGGCGTCCTACCTCGTGCTCGCCGGGGCAGTCCTATGTGCCCTCCGGCTGGGTCGCCAGCGCCGGCTGGCGGCGGCGAGGCGACGCGGACGGCAGGGGCCTCCTGCGGCGAAGGGTCGAGGTCACGGTCCCCGATCGCTCCAGCTGACGGTTGGCGCCCTCGCGCTGCTCGTACTGTCGGCGACGCTCGTCCTGTCCGGGGGCGGCTCAGCCGCGACCGGGCCGGCCTCCGGTCTGCGCGTCGAGGTGCTCGACGTCGGTCAGGGCGACGCGATCCTGCTGCAGCCAGCCGGCGCTCCCGCCGTCCTGGTCGACGGTGGGCCGCCGGGCGAGGACCTCGCCGCCAAGCTGGAGGACGCCGGGGTCGAACGACTGGGCGCGGTCG
>DATBXZ010000320.1:0-7354 GCA_036513995.1 Solirubrobacterales bacterium
GATCGCGCCGGCGACCGTCGCCGCGGGCGGGCGGCGGCTGGCGGCCGCTGCACTGGCCGGCGACGGCGCCGTCTGGTGGGCGGAGGGACGGCCGGCCGAGGGCGGGCGCGTGGTGCTGATGCGGCGCCCGGCCGGCGGCGAGCCGGAAGCGGTGACGCCGGCGGGAACCAACGTGCGGACCCGTGTCCACGAGTACGGCGGCGGTGCCTGGACGCTAGTCGCCGATGACCTCGTCCTCTTCGTCGACTTCGCCGACCAGCGGCTCTACCGGCAGCGACTTGGCGAGGAGCCGGTCGCGATCACGGCCGAGCCGGAGCGCCCCGGTGGCCTGCGCCATGCCGACTGCCGGCTGGCGCCGGACGGCCGCACCGTGGTCTGCGTGCGCGAGGTCCACGGCGAGGGGGAAGCCGAGAACCAGATCATCGCCCTCGCCCTCGACGGCTCCGGCGAGCCCTCCGTGCTCGCCTCGGGGCGGGACTTCTACTCCTTCCCCCGGGTCAGCCCGGATGGCTGCTGGCTCGCCTGGACCTGCTGGGACCACCCGAACATGCCCTGGGACGGGACCGAGCTCTGGGTCGCGCCGCTCGACGACAGCGCGGACGCGCGCCTGGTCGCCGGCGGCCCCGAGGAGTCGGTCTTCCAGCCGGAGTGGGACGCCGCGGGCCGGCTGCACTTCGTTTCCGACCGCGACGGCTGGTGGAACCTCTACCGCGACGAGGGCGGGGCGTCGGTCCAGCTGACCGGCGAGGAGGCCGAGTTGGGCCACCCGCAGTGGCTCTTCGGCGGCTCCACCTACGCCTTCCTTGAGGACGGCTCGCTCGCCTTCATTCGTTGCGAGCGCGGCGAAGAACAGCTCTTCGCACTTGATCCCGGCGCCGAGCGCCTGCGCGACCTCGGCCTCCCCTACACCTCGTTCGGCTTCCCCTCGCTCTCGGCGCGGGGGACGGCGGTCGCCTTCGCCGCTGCCAGCCCGGCCAGCGAGACCGCGATCGTCGTCTATGACCTCGCCGACGGTGAGCTGGAGGAGGTGCGAAGCGCCAGCGACGAGCCGATCGAGGAGGCCTACGTCTCCACTCCCCGTGCGATCGAGTTCCAGACCAGCGGCGGCGAGACCGCGCACGGCTTCTACTACCCGCCGGCCAACCCGGAGTTCGAGGCGCCGCCGGGCGAGCTGCCACCGCTGATCGTGCAGAGCCACGGCGGGCCCACCTCCCACACCACCCCCGCCCTCGGGCGCGAGTTCCTCTTCTGGACCAGCCGTGGCATCGGCGTCGTCGACGTCAACTACCGCGGCAGCACCGGCTTCGGCCGGCCCTACCGCCAGCGCCTGCGCGGCGAGTGGGGCGTGATCGACACCGATGACTGCATCGCCGCCGCCCGCCACCTGGCCGCGACCGGCGAGGCCGACGGTGCCCGGCTGGCGATCCGCGGCGGCAGCGCCGGCGGCTACGCGACCCTCTGCGCCCTCGTCTTCCACGACGACTTCGCCACCGGCGCCAGCTACTTCGGCGTCGCCGACGCCGAGACCCTCGCCAAGGACACCCACAAGTTCGAGTCCCGCTACCTCGACGGGCTGATCGGGCCCTATCCCGAGCAGAAGCAGCTCTACCACGAGCGCTCGCCGATCCACTTCGTCGAGCGGCTGCGGGCGCCGGTGATCCTCTTCCAGGGCCTCGAGGACGAGGTCGTGCCGCCGAGCCAGGCGGAGACGATGGTCGCCGCCCTCGAGCGCAACGGCGTCCCCCATGCCTACCTCGCCTTCGCCGGCGAGGGCCACGGCTTCCGCCGCTCGGAGACCGAGATCCGCTGCCTCGAAGCCGAGCTCTACTTCTACGGCCGCATCCTCGGCTTCGACCCCGCCGACGAGCTGGATCCGATCGAGATCGACGGCGCCTGAGCCAACTCCGCTCAGGCGCCGTCCCCGACGATCGCTAGGAGCGTTTGCGCGCTTTCGGCTTGGCTTTGCCCGCCGCCTTGCGTTTCGGAGCCCCTTTCGCTTTCGCTTTGCGTTTCGCGGGCGCCGCTTTGCGCTTGGCCGCGGGCGCCGCTTTTTTGGAGCCGCCGGCTTTGGCCGGACGCCGCTGCGCGGCCGGCACCTCTGCCGTCGCCACCGCACCGGAGAGCGACTTGATCTGGCCCTCGAGGAACTTCGCCATCCGTTCCTCCTCGCGGCGGATCTCGCGGGCGAGCTTGGCCGTCTCCTTGTCGGAGACCTTGGTGGCGAAGATCTCGATCGCCAGGTAGGTGGAGATCTCCTCGTGCTCGTTGAAGTACTCGGTCTTGGCGTTCTTCAGCATCTTCTCCTGCTCGCCACTGCCCCGCACCGCGTGCAGCGGGCCCTTTGCGGCGGCAGTCGCCTTGGCGACCACGGTCTGGATCGCGTGCCCGCCGCCGCCGAGCTTCTTGATCCGGCGCTCGAGCTGCTTGGCGTGTGACTTGGTCTCTTTCAGGTGCTGTTTGAGCCGTTTCTTGTACGGCGCCTTCGTCGTCATCGCGATGTGCGCCTCGAGCGAGGTCTCCAGCTCCTTCTCCTTGCCGTAGGCCTCGTTCAGATACTGGACGAGCTTCGCGTCTCTCTCGTTCAAATCACTCATATGAGTGGTGGTCCTTCCTCTAGTGGGATGAATGCTCTAGTGGGATGAATGGGCTACCCGTGCTCGACTTGGTTGAAAAGGGCGATGCGGCGGTTCAGCTGATCAGGCAGTGGCTGCCGCCCTCGCTCTCGCCGGAAGCGGGGAAGGCATGGGCCAGGGCATGGGCGATCAGCTCGCTGCGGGCAGCGTAACCGGGTGAGGTGAAGTGGATCCCATCTTCGATGAACCATTCGTCTTTGACGTCCCTGGCCCAGTTGTAGATGCGCATGTTGGGATATCGCGCGCACTCTTCGACCAGGGTCTTGTCCCATTCCTTCATGTTTTCCTCGGCGTAGGGGTCGCCGCTTTCGACGATCGAGCGGACGTTCACCCACATCACCGGTTCGTCGCCGATCGCGGTCATCATCTTTTCGACCCGTTCCCTGTCGCTCACCGCCGAGCCGACGAAGACGTCGGCGGCGTCGTTGGTGCCGAGGGCCAGCACCCAGCAGCCCTTGAAGCCTTCGAGCTTCCAGGCTTCGGCCACTTCCCGGGCGTTCGGTTCGCCTTCGAACTGCTCTTCGATCGAGCGCGCTCCGGAGATCTCCATGTGGGCTTCCTCGACACCGACGTCGGCGTACTGGGCTTCGATCCGCTGGCTTTCGATCGGCAGGTATTCGGGCGAGGTGAGGCCCTCCGAGGTGGAGTCGCCGATGTGGACGACGGCTTTGCAGGAGGAGCGCTTGGAGGAGGCCGCCTGGGCGGGGGTCAGCGGCGCCGGCTTGGTGGTACCGGCGGCGATCGCTTCTTCGACGCGCACGTCTTTGCCTTCGGCCGCGACCGAGTTGACCCCGGCCATGCCGGCGGCGGCGGCGATCAGGACGAAGCCGCAGACGCCGGCCACGGCCCAGCCCTCGCGGCTGAGATTGGCCGGCCGCCACTCCCCCGCCCGCGCCCGTTTCCAGAGGCGGCCGAGGGCGCCGTGGCGGACCGGGTCCTCGATGTAGCGCCAGGAGAGCGCCGAGATGCCGACGATCGCCGCGAACTGGAGCAGCTCGCGCAGCGGTTCGGTCCCGTTGGCGATGCCCCCGGGCGTGGTCAGGACGATCACCGGGAAGTGCCAGAGGTAGATGGCGTAGGAGCGCACGCCGATCCAGCGCAGCGGCTTGCAGCCGAGAATCGGGCCCAGGCGGCCGGCGGGGTGGGCCAGCGCCGCGACGACCAGCACCGTCGCGATCGAGAGCAGGACGAAGCCGCCGCGGTAGAGGAACGAGGAGTACTGGTCGGTCTGCCAGATCATCAGCGCGATCGCCGCCAGGCCGGCGACGCCAAGGGCGTCGAGCGTGTTGCGGGCGCCGGCGCCGATCCGCGGGCTCAGTTTGCGACTCGGCCAGACCATCGCCAGCGCCGCCCCGAAGAGCAGCTCGAAGGCGCGGGTGTCGGTGCCGTAGTAGACCCGCGAGGGGTCGAGGCTCGGGTGGTAGAGGACCGCCATCAGGATCGCCGAGAGCAGCGCCAGGGCCAGGGTCACGACGGCCAGCCGCGGCCGCACCCCCGAGCGCAGCGGCGTCTCGCGCACGAGCTTGACCCCGATCAGCAGCAGGAACGGCCAGACGATGTAGAACTGCTCCTCGATCGCCAGCGACCAGAGGTGGTTGAGCGGCCCGGGCGGGGCGAAGCGGGCGAAGTAGGAGACGTCGCCGAAGATCAGCTGCCAGTTGCTGACGTAGAGCGCCGAGGCGACGACCGCGTCGCGGAACTGCCGCGGCTGGGCGGGGCCGAAGAGCGTCACCCAGGCGACGACGATGACCAGCATCGCGAACAGCGCCGGCAGCAGGCGGCGGGCGCGGGCGAGCCAGAACCGGCCGAGCCGGATGTGCCCGCGGCGAGACAGCTGCGAGAGCAGGATGTCGGTGATCAGGTAGCCGCTGAGGGTGAAGAAGATGCCGACCCCGAGCAGGCCGCCGGGAGCCCAGCCGAAGCCCAGATGGAAGGCGATCACGGCGAGGACAGCGATGGCACGCAGCCCGTCCAGCCCGGGCATGTAGCGCTGGTTGCGCTTGACTGGTTCAGGCATCTGTCGCCTCCATGCTACGTCCGGCCGAGGCCGTCTCCCAGCTCAGGCCCCGGTCTGCTCCAGCGCGAACGGGCTGCCCTCGGAGTCCCGGCAGATCGACCAGCGCTCGCCTGGGTGGATGACGGAGCCGCCGAGCTCCCGCACCCGCTCCAGCGCGACCTCCATCTCGGGCACCGGGAGGTAGGGCAGCGAGCCGGTGTCGCCGGGGCCCTTGCCGCGCTCGTGGATCCCGAGCCGCAGCCCCTCGCCCTCGTGCACCCAGCCCGACCCGGCATCGCCGGCCCGGGACTCGAGCTCGACCCCCAGCACCCCGCGCCAGAACCGCAGCGCCCGCGCGGCGTCGTCGGCCGGAAACTCGATCAGGGCGGAGGGCATGGTCTAAGTATTGCCGCCGGGGCTTATGCGAACATATGTTCCCATTCGAGTCCAGGAGGCGGTAGATGCCCCAGTTCGACGCATATGAAGACCTCGTAGGGAAGTGGCGCTGGCGGCTGCTGGGCGCCGACGGCCGCACCGTGGCGACGTCCGGCGAGTCCTTCGACTCGCACTGGCACGCGCTGCGCAGCGCTGAAGACGTGCGCGGTGCCGCCGCGGGAGCGCGGATCTCCAGCAGCCCTGCCGACGGCGTCGCCGACGCGCTCGGCGCGATCATCGATCGCGAGCTGGCGCGGCACTAGACGAGGCCCACGCAACCCCCCGGTAAGGTCGGCGCGGTGGGCGTTTGCGGCTACCGGGACGGGTACTAGGCAGGGATGACGACCAGCTCCGGCGCCATCGCCACGCTAAAGCGGACCGCAACCGAGTTCCAGGAAGACAACCTCAGCGACTGGGCGGCGGCGCTCACCTACTACGGCCTGCTCGCCCTCTTTCCCGCCCTGATCGCGATGGTCTCGATCATCGGGCTGGTCGGCGACCCCAAGAGCACCACCTCGAGCCTGACCGAAATCATCACCGAAATCGGCCCCGCCTCGGCCGCGGACACCTTCTCGGGGCCGATCGAATCGATCGCCTCCAACCAGAGCGCCGCCGGCATCGCCTTCGTCCTCGGCCTGGCGGTGGCGCTGTGGTCGGCGTCGGGCTACGTCGGCGCCTTCATCCGTGCCTCCAACATCATCTACGAGACCGCGGAGGGCCGTTCCTTCTGGAAGCTGCGGCCGCTGCAGATCGCCGTCACCCTGGCGATGATCGTCCTGATGGCGCTGCTCGCCCTGGGGCTGGTCCTGACCGGTCCGGTGGTGGAAGCGATCGCGGACCCGATCGGGGTCAGCAATACCGCGGTCGGCATCTGGAGCGTCGCCAAGTGGCCGGCGATGGCGGCGATCTTCATCCTCATGGTCGACGTCCTCTACTACGCCGCGCCGAACGCGAAGCTGCGTGGCTTCCGCTGGGTGACGCCGGGGGCGCTGGTCGCGATCGCAGCCTGGGCCGTCGCCTCGGCTGCCTTCGCCTTCTACGTCGCCAACTTCGGCTCCTACGACAAGACCTACGGCACCCTCGGCGGCCTGATCGCCCTCCTGGTCTGGTTCTGGATCAGCAACCTGGCGATCCTCTTCGGCCACCAGCTCAACGCCGAGCGCGAGCGCAGCGCCGAGATCGAGGAGGGCCGGCCCCGGGCCGAGCAGGAGATCCAGCTCGAGCCTCGCAGCGAGCCGAAGGCTCAGTAGAACCCGAGCCGGGACAGCGGCTCGACCAGCTCCCGCTCCTCGTAGGAGAAGTGGGAGGCCATCGCCTCGGCGATCAGGTCGACCGCCTCGCGCACCTGCTCCATCGCGCCCGGCTCGGAGCCGACCAGGGCGACGAGCGCAGCGTCGATCCGCTCGAGCAGCGCAGCGATGACCTCGTGCTCCGCGCCGAGCCTGTCGAGGACGGCCTGCAGTCGCGGGTCGGCCCGTCCGAGGTGGGGGAAGACGCTGCTGTCCTCGAGCGTGTGGTGGCCGGTGACGGCGCGGCAGTAGGACTGGCAGAAAGCGCCGAGCGTCCAGTTGTTCTGGCGGATCGTCATCCGGTTGAAGAAGGAGCGCAGCGCCGCCGGGTCGCTTCCCCCCGCCCCGACCTCGGCGACCGCCTCGCGCAGCCGGGTCAGCTCGGCGCGCAGGCCGTCGTGGACGTCGACCAGGTGCTGCCCCGTCGCCAGCTCCTCGGCGGAGTACTCGCGAGTCGGGTCGCTCGCCGGCCCGGTCGGGCGCGTGCTCTCGTCCCAGGCCTCGTCCATCTCGCCACCCTACCCACGGCCTGCAGCGGCCTGTTCGATCGGTCGTCTGGGTCCCTGGAGAAATAAAAGACGACTTAGTTGATCAACTTATTATAGAATTAGAGCCATGCTCCTCATCGTCGCCCTCGGGCTTGTCATCTGGATCGCCATCTCCGTCCCCGTCTCCCTGCTCTTCGTGCGCATCCTCGGCCTGGAGCAGGATGCCCCCGCCTCAACGCCCGGCGACGTGCAGCTCGAGCGCGTGGACCTCGGTCTCCCCGTAGGAGCCGGTCTCGACCGGCCCCGCGGCGCTGACCAGGTCGCCGGGGCCAGGCAGCGGGTGCGGGCGTAGCCCCCGGCGGACGTCGATCGCGGTCAGCCCCGGCAGCGTGATTCCCTGCGAGTCGACGACGACGAAGTGGGCATCGCCGTCGCCGTCGGGGTCGACCCGCTCGACGTAGACGATCCGGCCTTCGGTGGTGCGGCAGCCCCGCAGGCCGGCTGGGCAGCGAG
>DATBXZ010000321.1:0-2733 GCA_036513995.1 Solirubrobacterales bacterium
CCCGAGCAGGAAGACGACGAGGATCGCGGCGACGCCGAGCAGCGCCTCGACGATTCGGGCCGTTCCTTCGCGGGCGCCGCCGGTCGCGTAGAAGCTGCCCGCGTAGAGCAGCGGCGCCCCTGGCGACCAGTCGCTGGAGTCGTGGAAGCTCGGCCCACCGAAGCTGCCTTCCTCATACAGCGCCTTGGAGAGTGCGTAGTACGCGTGCGAGTCGTCGGCCGGGTTGGCGACCGGCTTTACCACCACATAGGCGCGGGCGCCGAGCCCGACGACGGCGATCAGCGCCAGCGCGATCAGGGTCTTCTTCCCGAAGCGCTTCGGCAGAGCGCGGATCCAGTTGGCGGCGGCGTTCAAGGCGGCTCAGGCTACCCGGGGGCAGGGCGTTGGGCCGGCGCGTGCGGCGCGCAGGGCGCGGAGCGGCGATGGCGAACTCTGCTCGGCAGGACCGCCAACCGACAAGGAGAACACCGATGCACCGCAATTTCGCAATCCTCACCGCGCTCGCCGTTTGCGCGCTGCTCGTCCCCGCCGCGGGTGCCGCCGCCAAGGCATCGCCGGCCAAGACCTGCACGGCCAGCTCGCCGAACGTAATCGGGAAGACCGTCAAGGGCACCCTGACCTCGAGCAACGTCGACCCCTCCCAGGCTCGCTTCTCCACCTGCGCCCAGGCTAAGAAGGTGATGGTGAAGACGACCGAACTGCGAATCGAGATGCCGCGCGCGACCAAGGCTTTCTACTGCGTGCCGACCGTGAAGTCGACCGAACCCGACGTCGTCGCCTACAAGTGCACCTTCAAAGGCGCCGACACCGCGACCTTCATCAAGCTGCTCTTCCAGGTCAAGTACGACCAGGACTGATCTGATCCCAGGCCCAGGTCGCGGCGACTCCGGCGAGCGCCGCGACCAGCGGCAGCATCACCAGCACCCGCCGCGGCGAGGCGACCAGCAGGGCGCTGAGGGCGGTGATCGCGAGGAAGACCGTGCCGAGCACGAGCGCCTCCCAGCGCCGCCGCCAGGCGAGCAGGCCGAGGCCGAGCAGTCCGAGGGCGACGAGCACCCAGTGCAGGGCCTCCCAGCCCGGCTCGCGCATCACGTCGCGCGGACCGTGCGCCCAGATCCGGCCCACCTTGGCGGCGAGGAAGCCGGCGTATTCGAGCGGCTCTTCGGAGATGTCGTCCCAGAGCTGCTGCTTGCCCATCTTCGAGAGGGCCTGGTCGCTTTCCAGGTCCGGATGGCGGGCGGCGGCGAGCCGGGCGAGGATCTGCTCCAGCCGCAGATGCCGTGCGTCGGCCGGGGCGAAAAGTCCCGGATGGTGGGCGACCACCTCGGCGCCGACTTCTTCCGGGTTCCCGTCTGAGGGCAGATAGGTGCCGGCGAAGAGGACCTGTCCGCCCCCGGTCGAGATCGGCACCACACGGTCGAGGGCGACGATGTTGCGGATTGTCCAGGGAGCCACCACGACCGCGACCCCGGCGAGCAGGATCGCCGCGTGGGCCAGTGCGGCGCGGCGGTCGTTCTTGAACCGGCTGGCGAAGGCGACGATCCCGAGCAGCAAGGCAACGCCCAAGTACTCCGGCCGGACCAGTGCCAAGGCCCCGAGCGAAACGCCTGGAAGCAGCCATCCGCGCGCCGGGTGGGTCCGTCTCGCATCGGCTGCCCAGAAGATCGCGAGGACGGAGCCGGCGAGCAGGGTCGCCGCCAGCGGCTCGCTCATCAGCATCCCCTGGTACTCCAGGAGCGCGGGGTAGACGGCGACCGCCGCGGCGCCGATCAGGCCCGCGAGCGGCCCCGAGAGGCGACGGCCGATCAGGTAGGCGAAGAGCACGGCGAGGGAGCCGATCAGGGCGAGGAGGACCCGGGCGAGGCGTTCGTGGACGCCGCCCGTCACCTTGTAGACGCCCGCAACCAGCAGCGGCAGGCCCGGCGAGTAGTCGGAGGAGGGCTGGGTGGCCGCGGCGCCGACCGTGAAGCCCTCGCCCCGCTCGAGGTTGGCGGCGATCGCCGCGTAGGCGGCGGCGTCATAGACCGGCGCCCGCCCGTCCCAGGCCTCGCCGACCCGCAGCCCGGCGCCCAGCAGCAGGATTACGACGAGGGCGGCGAGGCCGACCCGGCCTCCGTTTCGCGCCGCCAGTCCGTTTTCCATCGGCGGGATTCAACTAAGCTGCCGCGTCCTATGCGAATCCTCATCCTCGGGGGTGACGGGTACCTGGGCTGGCCGACCGCGCTGCGCTTCTCGGCTGGCGGCCACGAGGTCTCCGTCGTCGACAACTTCTCGCGCCGCCGCTGGCACGAGGAAGCCGGAACCGGCTCGCTGACCCCGATCGCCGACCTGGACCCGCGCATCGCCGCCTGGAAGGAGCTCTCCGGCAGGGAGATCCGCAGCTATGTCGGCGCGATCGAGGACGGCGACTTCCTCGAGGAGATCGTCGCCGAGACCCGCCCCGAGGCGGTCGTCCACTACGGCCAGCAGGCCTCGGCGCCCTACTCGATGGCCTCGCGCCAGCAGGCAGTCGAGACCCAGCACGCCAACGTGATCGGCAACCTCAACCTGCTCTTCGCGATCCGCGACCACGTCCCCGACTGCCATCTGGTCAAGCTGGGGACGATGGGGGAGTACGGCCAGCCCGACATCGACATCGAGGAGGGCTACATCGAGATCGAGCACAAGGGGCGCCGGGACACGCTGCCGTTCCCGAAGCTGCCGGGCTCGCTGTACCACTGCTCGAAGGTCCAC
>DATBXZ010000322.1:0-13136 GCA_036513995.1 Solirubrobacterales bacterium
TGATCACCCATCAGCACATGGACCACTTCGGCCTGGCCTCGATCCTTGCACGCCGCTCGGGGGCCGAGGTTGCGGCGCTCTCGGAGCTGGCGCCGTTCCTGGCGAGCTACGGCCACCAGACCGACCTGGAAGACCAGTTCGCCGAGCGGATCATGCTGCGCCACGGCATCCCCCCGGAAATCGTGACCGCACTGCGTGCCGTCTCAGCCGGCTTTCGCGCCTGGGGCGAGGCGGTCGAGGTGACCAGACCGTTGGGCGCCGACACCGACCTAGAGCTGCGCGATCGCACGCTGCGAGTGCTGCACCGTCCCGGCCACAGCCCCTCGGACACGGTCTTCTGGGACGAGGAGCGGCGGATCCTGATCGCCGCCGACCACCTGCTCGCCAACATCTCCTCCAACCCGTTGATCTCGCGCCCGCTCGACGGTTCGTCGCAGCGCAGCCAGGCGCTGGTCACCTACATCGAGTCGCTGCGCAGGACCCGCGAGATGCCGGCCGAGATCGTCCTCCCCGGCCACGGCGACCCGGTCGTCGACCACGTGGCGCTGATCGACGAACGCCTCGCCAAGCACGAGCGCCGCAAGGAGAAGATCTACAAGTTGATCGAGGAGCGACCGCGGACCGGATATGAGCTGGCACAGGCGATCTGGGGCAACGTCGCCGTCACCCAGGCCTTCCTCACCCTCTCCGAGGTGATCGGCCACGCCGACCTGCTGGTCAACGAGGGCCGGGTGCGAGAAGCAGAGGACGGGGCGGTGATCCGCTATGAGACGACCGGGTAAACGCGGCCACAAGAAGCGGATGCTGATCATCGTCAACCCGGTGGCGACGACGGTCTCGGATCGGTTGCGCAACCTCGTCGTCTATGCGCTGCAGGGGCGCTACGAGGTCGAGGCGGTCTCGACCGAGGCGCAGAACCACGCGACCGAGATCGGGCGCGAGGTGCGCGACCACGGCTACGACATCGTCGTCGCCTTCGGCGGCGACGGGACCCTGAACGAGGTCGTCAACGGACTGGCCGGGACCGACGTACCGGTCTCGATGCTGCCCGGGGGCTCGACCAACGTCGTCTGCCGCACGCTCGGCATCCCCAACGACGTCGTCGACGCGACCGAGCACCTGCTGACGCTGGCCGACGACTGGGCCCCGCGGAAAATCGACCTCGGGCGGGTCGACGAGCGCTACTTCGTCTTCGCCTGTGGGGTCGGGATCGACGCCACCGTGGTCGAGCGGGTCGACGCCCACCCGAAGCTGAAGTCGCGCGCCGGCCCCTACTACTACAGCTGGTCCGGCGTCTCCGCCTTCTACCGCAAGTACCTCCACAACGCCGCCCGCGTGCGCTTCGAGAGCGGCGGCGAGTCGGTCGAGGGGGTGACCGCGATCGTCCAGAACTCCGACCCCTTCACCTACTTCGCGAAGCGGCCGATCCGCGTCTGCGAGGGGATCGCGATCGACGACGGCACGCTCTCGGTCGGCGTGCTCAAGCGCGCCACCCAGCGCGACATGCCGACCCTGATCTCGCGGCTCTTCAGCGAGACCAAGCCGGCCGCGCGCCACCGCCAGGTCGAGCACTTCGACGACGTCACCGAGGCCACCGTCAGCGCCGTCTCCGAGGACGAGGACGGCGCCCTGCGGCCCTTCCCGCTCCAGGTCGACGGCGATTACATCGGCGACCGTACCCGGGTCCAGCTGCGCGCCGACCCCGGTGCTCTGACGATCGTCGCCTGAGCATCAACCCGCGGCCTGGCCGGCGAACGGCGGGCGGCCTTTCAACACTGTCGAAAGCCCCGCCCGGGCGGCCTCGCGCCGGCCCCGCCGGCGCTCGCCCAGCGCGGAGTAGAGGCCGACCCGCAGGGCGTAGCGGAGGGCGAGGGCCCAGCGATACTCGGCCACGCCGCGGAGATGCTCGCGGGCGAACTGGACCCGGGCGAAGGCGGCCTGCGCCTCCATCCGCGAGCTCAGCCCCCCCTCGTGCTCGTAGTGGCGGATGGTCACGTACGGCATGTGGAAGACCTCCCAGCCGCCGTGCTTCAGCCGCCAGCAGAGGTCGGTCTCCTCGGAGAAGAGGAAGAAACGCTCGTCGAAGCCGTCGATCTCGAGCGTCTCGAGCGCCTCGCGACGGGCGATCATGAACGAGCCCGAGGTCCAGTCGCAGGCGGTCTCGCGGCCGTACTGGCGGGGGTCGACCTCGCGCTCGCCCAGCAGTCGCCTCAGCCCCGGCATCCGCTCCACCCATAGGGCTTCGGCCAGCATGTTCGTCGCCGAGGGGAAGCGCCTGATGCTGAACGCCAGCGAGCCGTCGCCGCCGACCTGCCGCACCCCCGCCAGGCCGACGTCGGGCCGGCGATCGAGCGCGGCGACCAGGTCCGCGAGGCTGCCGTCGAGAAATTCGGTGTCGGGGTTGAGGAAGAGCACGTAGCGAGCGTCGGCCGTCTCCAGGCCACGGTTGTTGGCATGGCCGAAGCCGTGGTTCGAGCAGCGGACGGTGCGCGCCTGGGGGAAGCGGGCCTCGACCTGGGCGGCGGCGCCGTCGCTGCCGTTGTCGACGACGACGACGTCGAGATCGACCTCGCCCGCATGCGCGTAGAGGCTGGCCAGCGCGGCGTCGAGCCAGCGCTTGCCGTTGTGGGAGACGATGATTACGCAGACGTCATGCACGACAAGCAGTAAACGGTGCGGCCACGGCCCGGCTTGCGGCTCGCCGGCGGCGATGGCGCCGCTACGATGCCGCCTCGTGAGCACGCCCCCCCTCCTTCCCTCCGACCTCGCGCCCGGCCTCCTGATCGGCGCCCGCGTGACGATCGGCGAGGGCGCCCTTATCGGCGGCCAGGTCGTGATCCACGCCGGCGCCAGGATCGGCGCCGGCGCCAGGATCGGCGACCATGCCCAGATCAGGGACGGGGCCGTGATCGGCGCCGGCTCGACGATCGGCAGCTTCAGCTCGGTCGACCCCGGGGTCCTCGTCGGCGAGCGGGTCAGCGTGCAGACCCGCTGCTACCTGACCGGAGGCACCGTCGTCGAGGACGACGTCTTCGTCGGGCCCGGGGTCACCCTGACCAACGACAACACGATGGACCGCCACGGGCCCGAGAAGGAGTTCGAGGGGCCGCTGCTGCGCCGGGCCTGCCGGGTCGGCGGCGGCTCCGTGATCTGCCCCGGGGTCGAGATCGGCGAGGAGGCGTTCGTCGCGGCCGGGGCCGTGGTCACCGCCGACGTCGCGCCGCGGGCCGTGGTGGTCGGCGTGCCGGCGCGGGTGCTGCGCGAAGTGCCCGACGAGGATCTGCTCGAGCGCTGGCGCTGAGCCTCAGCCGGCGAGCGGCCGGGCCGGGTTGCCGGCCACGGTGGCGCCGGGAGCGACGTCCTTGGTCACCACGGCGCCGGCGCCGACCGTGGCACCGCGGCCGACGCGGACGCCGCCGAGGACGGTGGCGCCGGAGCCGATCGTGGCGCCGCACTCCACCACGGTCCTCAGCAGCTCCCAGTCGGCCTCGCCCTGCAGCTCGCCGGCGGCGTTGGTCGCCCGCGGACGCTTGTCGTTGACGAACATCACGCCGTGGCCGACGAAGACCTCGTCTTCGATCGTGATCCCGTCGCAGATGAAGGTGTGGCTCTGGATCTTGCAGGCGGAGCCGATCACGGCGCCGCGCTGGACCTCGACGAAGGTTCCGATTCGCGTCCCCGAGCCGATCTCGCACCCGTAGAGATTGGTGAAGGAGTGGACGGCGACGCCCTCGCCGAAGCGGACGTCGTCGAGCTGACGATGCGGGGCCTCGTTCGCCGGGGAAAGTGCCTTGGCATCGGTCATCGCCACATAAACGCCCAGCACCGGAGGGACTTCCGCAAACGGGGGATCGCGCAAACTTTCACATCTCCGCGTCGTTGGTCATCCGTGGCGGTACTGAGCAAACCGATCGACGGCATCCGTGCTGCATCCAGCCAGCGCTGTGTGGTCGTGGGCCTCGATGCCCCCGATACTTGCCGGCGGATCGCGGCGATCCTGGCAGCGCGCAACCCCGACGCTCCGCTGCAGCTCGCGAACACGGTCGAGGAGCTCGCCGAGCTCGGCCTCGACGCAAGCGCGATCGTCGTCCTGGTCTGCGACGTCGACCAACCCCGCGAGATGGCGACCCTGCGACGACTGCGGCGCGAGGTTCCCGGCCCGGCGATCGTCGCGGTCTCGCCGACGGCCACCGCGACCGGTGTGCGCCGTGCCCTCGACGGCGGCGCCGACGCAATCGTCTTCGAGTCGTTGCTGGAGTCGACCCTGTCGGTCACGGTCAGCGCGGTCGGGTCCGGGCAGTCGGTCGTCCCCCGCGCGATGCGGGCCAGCGTCGAGCGCCCGACCTTCTCCCACCGCGAGCGTCAGGTCCTCACCTACGTCTCGCAGGGACTGACCAACGCCCAGATCGCCGACGAGCTGTTCCTCTCCGAGAGCACGATCAAGAGCCACCTCTCCTCCGCCTTCGCCAAGTTCGGAGTGCGCTCGCGCCGCGAGGCCGCCGCGCTCTTCCTCGAGCTGGAACAGACCAGCGCCGGCCTGCCCGGCGAAGCACAAGATCCGATCTCCCCCACCCCAAGCGAGGCAACCACGTGAGCACTGCGACCGCAAGCAATCCAGTCCTGCCCCTGGCGGCAACCGAGGGCACGCGGGTGCCCTTCATCCGCCTCGACAGCGCCTTCCCGGAGCTCTTCGCGGAGTTGATGGAGACGGTCGAGCGGATCGGCCGCAACTCCGCCTTCACGCTCGGTCCGGAACTGGAGAGCTTCGAGGGGGCGTTTGCCGAGTTCTGCGGCACCACCCACGCCGCCGGCGTCTCCTCCGGCACCGCGGCGCTGGAGATCGCTCTACGCGCGCTCGGCATTGGCCCCGGCGACGAGGTGATCGTCCCCACCTACAGCTTCATCGCCACCGCCGAGGCGGTCAGCACCGTCGGCGCCACGCCGGTGATCGTCGACATCGACGAGGAGACGGCGCTGATCACCGCCGAGATCGTCGAGCGCGCCCTGACTCCGAGGACGCGCTGCGTGATCCCGGTCCACCTCTTCGGCCGCCCGGTCGACATGGACCCGCTCCTCACCCTCTGCCGCGAGCGCGGGATCGTCGTGATCGAGGACGCCTGCCAGGCCCACGGCGCCCTCTACAAGGGCAACCCGGTCGGCTCGCTCGGCGACGCCGGCTGCTTCAGCTTCTACCCGACCAAGAACCTCGGCGGCTGGGGCGACGGCGGCGCCCTCGTCACCAGCGACGCCGAGCTCGACGCCAGGGTCCGCCTCCTGCGCTCCCACGGCGAGGGCACCCGCCACCATCACGAGCTGGCCACCGGCACCCACCGCCTCGACACGCTGCAGGCGGCGATCCTCGAGGTCAAGCTGCGGCACCTCCCGGCCTGGAACCAGCGACGCCGCGACGCCGCCGATGCCCTGCGCGCGGGCCTGGCCGGCAGCTCGGTGATCGCCCCCACCCCGGCCGCCGCCGACAGCGACCACGTCTACCACCTCTTCGTCGTCCGCAGCGCTCAGCGCGACGCGCTGCGCGACCACCTCGACGCCCGTGGGATCGCCAGCGCGATCCACTACCCGACGCCGATCCACCTACAGCCGGCCTACGCCGAGCTCGGGCTCGGCCGGGGCGACCTTCCCGTGGCGGAGCGGCTTGCCTCCGAAAACTGCTCACTGCCGATCTTCCCGGCGATCGAGGACCAGCAGATCGCGGAGATCGTGGCGGCGGTCGAGGGCTTTGAAGTCCCAGCAGATAACTGAGGAGCGCTCGCACAGCGAACGCCGGGGTGGCCTGCGGGTCTGCATGGTCCACTACTCCGACTTCGTCGTCGACTCGCGCATCCAGCGCCAGGCGCGGGCGCTGGCCGAACGCGGCGACCGGGTCGACTGCATCTGCATCAACGACGACGAGGAGATCTCCGTCGGCGCCGGCCGGATCGCCCTGCACCGGGCCGCGGCCGGCAAGCCGCGGGGCGGCAAGCGCGCCTACCTGGAAGGCAACGCCCGCTTCCTCGCCGGTGCCGCTCGCAAGCTCAGCGCCCTCGATCGGCGCCAGCCCTTCGACCTGATCGAGATCCACAACATGCCCGACGCGCTCGTCTTCGCGGCACTGGGGCCGAAGCTGCGCGGAACCCCGATCGTGCTCAACTTCCACGACACCTTCCCGGAGCTGTTCGCGACCCTCTTCGGGCGCTCGCCGGGCCATCCGCTGGTGCGCCTGATCCGGGTCGAGGAGCGGCTCAGCGCCGCCGTCGCCGACGGCCACATCTTCGTCACCGCCGAGGCCCGCGACCTGCTGCGGGATCGCGGCATCAGCGCCGACCGCACCCAGGTGGTGATGAACACCCCCGACGAGCGCGTCTTCGGCGAGCGCCGGGCGCCGACCACGCCCCCGGCCGAGGGCGAGCTGCGTGTCGTCTACCACGGCGGCCTCGCCGATCGCTTCGGGGTCGAGGCCCTGGTCCGCGCGGTGGCGCTGCTGCGCGACCGCGGCGAGCCGGTCGCGCTGGACGTCTACGGCTCCGACGCAGAGGCCGCGCGCACCCTCGCCGCGACCGCCGCCGAGGTCGCCCCGGTCGGGGTGCGGATCGCGCCGCAACCGACTCCGGTCGAGGAGATCCCCCAGAGGCTGACCGAAGCGCACCTCGGCGTCGTGCCGACCCGGCGCGACGACTTCACCGAGCTGCTGCTGCCGGTCAAGCTGCTCGAGTACGTACATATGGGCCTGCCGGTCGTCGCCTCGCGGCTGCCGGTGATCGAGCGCTACTTCGGCGATGACGTGCTGCTCGCCGAGCCGGGCGATCCGGCCAGCATCGCTGCCGCGATCGAAGGCGTCCGCGCCGAGCCGGAGCTGGCGCGCGACCGTGCCGAGCGCGCCTCGCAGCGGCTCGGCGAGATCGAGTGGCGGCGCCAGCGCCGGCAGTACCTGAAGCTGGTCGACGGCCTGGTCCAACGTTCCAGGGCCGGCTGACGTGGCGCGCGTCCTGCTGATCACGCCGGCCCGTGACGAGGCCGCCCACCTCGAGCAGACGATCCGGGCGGTGGCGGCACAGACCCGGCCGCCCGACCTCTGGCTGATCGTCGACGACGGCTCGACCGACGCGACCCCCGCCATCCTCGAGCGGCTCGCTGCCGAGGTGCCCTTCCTCGAGGTCCGGCGGACGCCGCCCCGGGCGAGCCTGGCCGGAGCGGACGGCCTCGCCGATGCCGCCGAGGCGCGGGCCTTCAACGCCGCGCTGGCCACCGCCGACAGCGAGGGCTTCACCCACATCGGCAAGCTCGACGCCGACATCGAGCTGCCCCCCGCCTATCTGGAGCACCTGCTCGATCGCTTCGCCGCGGAGCCCCGGCTCGGGATCGCCGGCGGCACCCTGCTCGAGCGCAGCGGCGGCGACTGGCGACCGACCAAGGTGCCCGCCTACCACGTGCGCGGCGCCGTCAAGCTCTACAGCCGCGAGTGCTTCGAGGCGATCGGCGGCATCGAGGAGCGGCTCGGCTGGGACACGATCGACGAGACCTACGCGCGGATGCACGGCTATACGACGCGTTCGCTGCCGGAGCTGACCGCTCGCCACCATCGTCCGGTGGCCACCCGCGGCGGCGTCCTGCGCGGTCGGGCGCGGCACGGTCGCTGTGCCTACGTCCTTCGCTACCCCGCCTGGTGGGTGGCCCTGCGCTCCCCCAAGGTCGCCGCCGAGCGCCCTCTCGGCCTCTCCGGCGTCGCCTTCCTCTACGGCTACGCACGCTCGGCGCTCTCGTCCGAGCACCGGGTAGAAGACGACCGCTTCAAGCGCTTCGTACGACAGGAGCTGCGCAGCCGTGTCGTGCCAGGACTGTCCTTTTTTCAGCCGGTGAAGACGGACCAAATCCGGTGATCGACACGTTTGTTGAGGTAGCGTCGTCGCCCGCCGCCCCCCGAGCCCCTGAATGAGCCGAGCTAAGAAAACCCTCTCGATCCTCGCCGTGCTGGTCGCGTTCGCGGCTGCCATGGCGATCTCGGGCGCTTCCGGCGCCGGCATCGAATGCCCGGCGGCAAACCCGGTCCTGCAGGAGAACAACTGCGAAGGCGCCGGCACCGACGGCTGGCGCCTGACCGAATACGACCCGGGCGTCGCCGGCTTCACCGTGAAGACGAGCTACGCCCTCGGCGAAGCCGTGCAGATCAAACTCGGCCGCGAAAACACCGGTGACGCCAGCGCGGTCAAACTCGACGTCTACCGGATGGGCTACTACGGCAACGAAGGCGGCCGCTTGATCAAAGCCGCCTCCAGCTCCAGCGTCGCGGTCAACAACCTCTTCTCCGGGTGCGCGGCGACCGACCCGAGCACCGGCTTGAAGAGCTGCGCGAAATGGGCCAACAGCTACACCATCGCCGCCAACGCCCTGCCTGCTTCCGGCGTGTACACCGTGATGCTGACGACGGCCTCCGGGTTGCAGAACACGATCACCTTCACGGTCCGCGACGACAATCGCACGCCCAAGTCAGAAGTCCTCTTCGTCCTCCCGCGGGCGACGTACGAGGCCTACAACGACTGGGGCGGCAAGTCTCTCTACTACGACACCGGCGGTGGTGGTGGCGAGGACACCGTCGCCGGCACCCCGCGCGCCGTCAAGGTCTCCTTCGAGCGACCGATGAACGACCCGCGGGTGGGCAACCGCTTCATCGGCCCCGACTTCTACCTGATCCAGTGGCTGGAGAAGGAGGGCTACGACGTCTCCTACACCGACGACATCTCGGTCTCGGAAAACCCCTCGCAGCTGCTGGGCCACAAAATCGACATCGTCTCCGGCCACAGCGAGTACTGGTCCGAAGAACAGATGAACGGCTTCTTCGCCGCCCGGAATGCCGGCGTCAACATCTCCGCTTTCAGCGGCAACACCGCCTACTGGAAGGTGCGCTACGAGGACAATTACCAAACCCTCGTCTGCTACAAGACCGTCGAGGGCTCGGGCTCCAACGGCAGCGGCCAGGACGGCCAGAACGACTGGGGCCCGGACGGCAAAAAAGGCACCGCCGACGATGCCCTCGGCCTCGACCAGATCGCCGGCACCGCCGACGACAACCCGCAGAACTCGACCACGACCTGGCGCGACAACGGCGCGCCCCCCGGCGACCCGAACGCGCCCGAAGGCGGCCGCGTCGGACCCGACAGGCCGGAGAACATGCTGTTCGGCAACATGTACCAGGCTTCGCAGCTGCAGGCCGGTGCCTTCCCGCTGCAGGTCCCGGCCGCCAACTCGCAGGGTCAGTACGCCGGCGATCGGATCTGGCGCAACACCGGGATCTCGACCAGCAGCACGACCACGATCGGCAGCCACCTGGTCGGCTGGGAGTGGGACGCGATCCCAACCCAACCGCAGTACCTCAACCGCGAGCCGGCCGGGGTGAAGCCGCTCACCAACTCCACCATCCCGCTCAGCGAAGGCGTCGACTGGCTCCAGGACGAGGGCCGGATCTACGCTAAATCCCCGGCGCCGGGGATGTGCGCCTGCGGGCAGGCGGTCAAGTACACGGCGCCCAGCGGGGCGGAGGTCTTCTCGTCCGGGACGATCGACTGGGCCTGGGGCCTCGCACCCGAACCCGACAGCCGCATCTCTCAGGCGACCTACAACATCCTCTCGGAAATGGGGGTCCAGCCCGGGACGCCGACCGAAGTCACGCTCGACCCCCCCTCCGGGCCGCAGCCACCGACATCTTCGTTCACGATCTCGCCCAGTCCGGCACAGCCGAACCAGACCGTCACCTTCAACGGCAGCAGCTCGACCGACGCCGACGGCGGCATCGCCAAATACGAATGGGACCTCGACGGCAACGGGACCTTCGAGACCAACTCGGGCAAAAACTCGACCGTCACCACCAGCTACCCGAACGTCGGCGTGTACACCGTGCGCCTGCGGGTCACCGACGAACAGGGCCAGACCGCCGTCAGCAACCGTGCCCTGGCGGTCGACGCGAGCGGCAGCGGCAGCTACCCGGCGCGCGTGCTCGGCACCAACGGGCTGGTCAGCTACTGGCGCATGGACGACACCAGCGGCACCACCCTCACCGACGCCTTCGGGAACAGCAACGCGACGACCGTGGGCTCCCCCACGCTCGGCGCGCCGGGCGCGATCTCCGGCGACACCGACGGCGCCGTCAGCTTCGACGGCCTCGACGACGCCGCGACCGCGAATCTCTCCCTCTCGGGCACGACCCAGGTCACTGTCGAGTTCTGGATGAAGTGGAACGCCTTCCAGGAAAACGATGACCTGGCGATGGAGTTCACCCCCAACTTCAACTCGACCGCGGGCGGCTTCCTGATCGACCCGAGCGCACCCCAGGAAGGCGGCAAATTCGGCGTCGCCATCGGCAACGGATCGAGCCGCAACAACGCCTTCTTCACCCGGCCCAGCGCCGGCAAATGGCACTACTACGCCTTCGTCCTCAACAGCGCTGCGCCCGCCGGCGAAGAGGTGGTCCCCTACGTCGACGGCAAACCGGTCGCCTACACCAAGTCCGCGTCGGGCACCGGGGCGGGGGCCTTTGCCAACTCGTCGCTGAACTTCATGTCGCGCGGCGCCAGCTCCCTCTTCGGGGCGGGAACGCTCGACGAAGTCGCGCTCTACAACCGCGCTCTCGACGCCGGCACGATCGCCAACCACTTCGCCGGCAACCAGCAGACTCCGACCGCCTCCTTCGAAGCGTCGCCGAACCCCGCCAGCGTCGGGCAGAGCATCAGCCTCGACGCCTCGTCCTCGAGCTCCCCCGACGGCACCATCGCCAAATACGAATGGGACCTCGACGGCAACGGCAGCTACGAGACCAGCACCGGGACGACGGCGACGACCTCCACCTCCTTCTCGACGCCCGGCGCTCACACGGTCGGCCTGCGCGTGACCGACAGCAACGGCAGCCAGCAGGCGACGACCACGCGCACGGTCACGATCGAGCAATCGGGCTCGGGCTCATACTCGAGCCGGATCCTGAACACGGCCGGGCTGGTCCACTACTGGCGGATGGGCGAGGGCAGCGGCACCAGCCTCGCCGACAGCGCCGGCAGCTCGCCCGCGACCCTCTCCGGTGCACCCAGCCTCGGCGTGACCGGCGCGGTCGCCGGCGACAGCAACACCGCCGTCGGCTTCAACGGCGCCGATGCCGCCAGTGCAAACGTGGACCTCTCCAACACCAGCCAGGTGACGCTCGAGTTCTGGCTCAAGTGGAACGCCTACGCCAACGACGACAGCCTCGCCTTCGAGCTGACCCCGAACTTCAACAGCAACCAGGGTGGCCTCCTGGTCGACCCCAACGCGCCCGAGGACGGCGGCAAGTTCGCGGTCGGGATCGGCAGCGGCAGCTCGCGCAACACCGCCTACTTCAATCGCCCCTCGGCCGGACAGTGGCATTACTACGCCTTCGTACTCGACGCCAACGCGCCGGCCTCCGAACAGATCAAGCCCTACGTCGACGGGCAGCCCGTCGCGTTCGACAAGACCCAGTCCGGCACCGGTGCCGGCAGCTTCGCCAACTCGGCCCTCTACTTCATGTCGCGTGCCGTCTCGGCCCTGTATGGCAAAGGCAGCCTCGATGAGGTGGCGCTCTACAACCGCGCCCTGCCGGCGAGCACGATCTCCCAGCACTTCGGCGGCAACAGCCAGGCCCCCGTCCCGGCCTTCCAGAGCACGCCCAGCCCGGCACAGACCGGGCAGCAGGTCAGCTTCGACGGCTCCGCCTCGAGCGACCCCGACGGCACCATCGCCAAATACGAATGGGACCTCGACGGCAACGGGACTTTCGAGACCAACTCCGGCAGCACCCCGAGCGCGACCATGACCTACGCGAAAGCCGGCACCTACGAAGTCACGCTCCGCGTCACCGACAACTCCGGCAACACCGCCCAGGTGACCCATTCCGTCACCGTCGAGCAGTCGGGCTCGGGCTCCTACGCGACCCGCATCCTCGACACCGCCGGCCTGACCGATTACTGGCGCCTCGGCGAGACCTCCGGCACGACGCTGGTCGACGGCAAGGGCGGTGCCAACGCCACCACCCTCGGCGCACCCTCGCTCGGCGTCGAAGGGGCGTTGCCCAACGACACCGACAAGGCGATCGGCTTCAACGGGACCAGCGACGCCGCCCAGGCCAACCTCAATCTCTCCGGCACCAGCCAGGTGACGCTCGAGTTCTGGCTCAAGTGGAACGCCTACGCCAACGACGACCGCCTCGCCTTCGAGTTCACCCCCAACTTCAACAGCAACCCCGGCGGCTTCCTGGTCGACCCGAACGCGCCCGAGGACGGCGGCAAGTTCGCGGTCGGGGTCGGCAGCGGCAGTTCGCGCAACACCGTTTACTTCGAACGGCCCAGCGAGGGGCAGTGGCACTACTACGCGCTCGTGATGAACACGGGCGCCAGCGCCGAAAGCCAGATCACTCCCTACGTCGACGGCAAAGCGGTCCCCTACGACAAGACCGCGTCCGGCACCGGTGCCGGCAGCTTCGCCAACTCGACGCTCTACTTCATGTCGCGTGCCGGCTCGGCCCTGTTCGGGAACGGCACCCTCGACGAGGTCGCGCTCTACAACCGGGCGCTCTCGGCGGCAACCATCGACGACCACTTCTCCGGCACGGCCGGGGTGATTGGCGAACCGCCCGCCGCCTCCTTCACCGTCTCCCCCAACCCGGCGCAGAGCGGCCAGCAGGTCACGCTCGACGGCGGCGCCTCGACCGACCCCGACGGCACCATCGCCAAATACGAATGGGACCTCGACGGCAACGGCAGCTATGAGACCAGCACGGGGACGACCCCTGTTGCGACGACCAGCTACTCGAGCGCCCGCTCGATCGAACCGCGCCTCCGGGTCACCGACAACGCCGGCAACCAGTCGACGACCACCCGCTCGCTGACGATCCAGAACCGGCCCCCGACCGCCTCCTTCGGAGTCGAACCGGCGGCGCCGACGACCAACGAAACCGTCAACTTCAATGCCGGCGCCTCGACCGACCCCGACGGCACCATCGCCAAATACGAATGGGACCTCGACGGCAACGGCAGCTATGAGACCAGCACCGGGACGACCCCAACCGCGACCCAGACCTTCTCCAGCGCGGTGAAAAGCCTGACCGTCGGGCTGCGCGTGACCGACAACGAAGGCGCGACGAC
>DATBXZ010000323.1:0-2580 GCA_036513995.1 Solirubrobacterales bacterium
CGACGCCCGCCTAGCGCGCCGGGTGCGCCGAGCTCACGGCCTCGCCACAATGAAGGCATGAGCGAGTTGAACGGGGACCGCACCGCCTGGCTGCGCTGCTACCGCTGCTGGTCGCAAAACCTCGAGATCCAGATCCACTACGACGCGATCCGCCGCGTCGACCCCGACACGGGGATCCTCGCCGAAGGCGTCGACGAGGTCCAGGAATCGGTCGTGCAGTGCCTCGACTGCATGCACGACCAGCCGCACCTGACCTTCCAGGACGACCGCGTGGTGCCGATCGAAGACCGCTGGCAGCGGATGGTCGCGGGCACGCCGTGGGTCGCCTCCTGCACCGTCAACGTCGACCAGGACCGGGTCGAGACCTGCTCCGGCCCGGAGGCGATCGAGTTCCTCACCTACGGCGCCTTCGGCGACGCCGGCGTGCGCGAGTTCTTCACCCACGTCCGCTTCCACAAGCACGACGACGAACAGATCGTCGTCCACCTCCTGGTCGAGCTCTACGCCCGCTCCGCCCAGGAGGCGACCGAGGTGCTCGAAGAGGCCGCCCACGGCCAGCTCGAGATCACCTCGCTGGCCGAGGAGTCGCGCCCCCCGGCCCACGCCTCAGACGAGGCGCACTGAAGGCCGTCTGACTCAGTCGACGTTGTCGGCGGCGGTGGCCTCGCCGTGCTCGCGGCGGGGCACCAGGACCAGGCGCTTGAACTCGGCGACGAGGACGCCGTCCTGGTTCAGCACGCGGGTGTGGACCTTGACGATGCCGCGGTCGAGTTTCGACTTCGACGGCTTCACGTCGAGGACCTCGGTCTCGCAGAACAGGGTGTCGCCGTGGAAGACCGGGTTCGGGTGGCTGAGCTCTTCGGTGGCGAGGTTGGCGATCGCCTTGCCGGAGACGTCGGAGACCGACATACCCAGGGCCAGCGAGTAGACGAGCGGGCCGACGACGACGTTGCGGCCCTGCTGGGAGTTGCCCGCGTAGACGTCGTTGATGTGCAGCGGGTGGTGGTTCATCGTGATCAGGCAGAAGAGGTGGTCGTCCGCCTCGGTCACGGTCTTGGCCGGCCAGTGCTTGTAGGTCGCGCCAACCTCGAACTCCTCGAGGTAGCGGCCGTAGCTGTGCGCCCCGGACGCCTCGCGCTCGGCCTGGTCGGTGGTGAACTCGTGCTTCTCGTCGCTCATCTGGGTTCTCGTCTCCTGTCGGTTTAGCGGCGCGGGATCCTATCCTTCTTCGCCCGCTTGGCTTCCAACATCGCCGCGTCGGCGGCGGCGACCACATCCCAGAGCGGCGACTCGTCGCCGCTCGGAGACTCGGTCAGGCCGAGGCTGAGCGAGAGCCCGAAAGGCTCTCCGGTCGTGGCGTTGCGCCGCTCCAAGGCCTGGTCGACCCGAGCCAGCGCCACCGTGGCGGTCTCGAACCCGGTGTCGACCAGCAGGGCGCAGAACTCGTCGCCGCCGAGGCGGGCGATCAAGTCGGAGCCGCGCAGGCTCTCCTCCAGCAGCGCCGCGGTCTCCGCCAGAGCGCGGTCGCCGGCCTCGTGACCGTGGCTGTCGTTGATCGGCTTCATGTTGTCGAGGTCGGCGTAGACGACCGTGAACGGGAGGCCGAGGCCGCGGGCCGCGGCGACGAGCCTCTCCCCCAGCATCTCGAAGCCGCGCCGGTTGGAGAGCCCGGTCAGCTCGTCGCCGATCGCCAGCGAGAGCGAGGAGATCTCGGCTTCCACCATCGCCGCCAGTTCCACCAGCACCTCGGCATCGAACTCGTCGGCACCCCGCGGCTTGTCGTCGATAACGCAGAGCGTCCCCAGCTGCTCGCCGCCCGGAGCCGCGACCGGGTGGCCGGCGTAGAAGCGGACGTTGGGATCGCCGGTCACGCGCGGGTTGTCGGCAAAGCGGGCGTCGAGGGTCGCGTCCTCGACCACCATCGTCATACCCGGGTCGAGGATTGTGTGCTGGCAGAAGGAGACCTCGCGCAGGTCTTCCTCGCCGGCGACTCCCTGCGCGGACTTGAACCAGACGCGGTCGGAGTCGATCAAGCTGACCGTGACCATCGAGGTCCCGAACAGCCGCTGGGCGAGCCGGGTGATGCGGTCGAAGCGCTCCTCAGGCTCGGTATCGAGGATCTTCAGCGCCTGCAGGGCGGCAAGCCGGCGCGGCTCGTCCGGTGGCAGTTCCGCGCGCATCATTGCCTGGCTACGTTCCAGAGCCGGCGCCGGATCCCTCGTCAGTGAACTTTTTTCAATTTCGCCCGTTCCTCTTGCCGTTCGACCACCTGGGCGATCAGCTTGAGGACGTTGGAGTCGCCGCTGGCCTTGATGTGGCCGGTCTCGACCGCCTTGCGGTAGCTCTTGATCGTGCCTTTCTCGGCCAGCTCGTTGAACTGGGGTCGGTCGATCTCGACCAGCACCCGCTCGTCCTGGGAGAGGTCCTTCTTGATCACCGGCCCCGGGACCTCCACTCGATAGAGCTGGATGTCGTGGTGGGCTTTGAGCTGCAGGCCGAAGACCAGCTTCAGCTTTTCGAGCGCCGGCACTTCCGCCTGGAAGCGTTCGACGGCGGTCTTGATCAGGTCGGCGGTGGAGG
>DATBXZ010000324.1:0-3004 GCA_036513995.1 Solirubrobacterales bacterium
CGATCGCCGTCGTCAAGGCGGCGCCGGAGAAGAAGCCCGCCGCGTCGACCCTGCACGGCGCCGCCCCCGTCTTCAAGGCAGCGCAGAGCCAGACCACTTCCTCCGAGGTCGACCCGGCCAAGGTCATCGTCAAGTCGGCCCCGGCGACCTCCTCTGCTTCCGCGTCCTCTGCCGGCGCCCCCGAAGCGGCCTCGTCCTCCACCGCCTCCTCGGCATCTCCCTCGCACTCATCCCCTTCGCAGCAGACCTCAACCGTCGACGGCGCCCCGGCTGGGCCGGCCGCGATCTCCGTCGCCCGCAACTTCGCCGGCGCCTTCGTCGTCTACGAGACCGGCGGCGTCGACGGCGCGGTGCGCAAGTCCTTCGGGGCGACGGCGACGCCGGAGCTGGCGCGGGCGCTGCTGAAGCGGCCGCCGCGGCTACCCGCCAACGTCACCGTGCCGAAGGCGAAGGTCCTCAACGTCGTCCCGGCGCCCTCCCACGGCACCGTCTACCCGGTCAGCGTCTCGCTGCTGCGGGTCGGCGTAACCAGCGAGCTGCGGCTCGAGCTCGAACAGCTGAAAGGCAAGGACTGGCGCGTTACCAACGTGCTCGGCTGAGATGAGGCACGCTCGCAAGATCCGCGCGGTCGCCGTGACCGCCGCCGCCACCGTGGCGCTCGCCGCCCCGCTAGCCGCGGCGCGGGCCGAAGACGTCACGACCGGCGCCACCTCCGGCACCACTGGTGTCGCTCCCAGCACCACCGGCGTCACGCCCGGCGCGACCCTGGAAGAACCGGCGAAGAACTTCGTACCGGAGCCGCTGAAGCAGGGAGCCACTCTGGCGCCGCCCGCTCCCGCCAGTGCCCCCGAAGCCCCCGTCAGCGGCGGCGTCTCCGCCGGCGCCGACGGCGAAGGCAGTGAAGAAGCGCCCGCGGCCGCAGGGCCCGAGAGCGCGCTGCCGAGCCCGTCGAGCGTGCTGGCGATCCCCTCGCTCCCCACCTCCAGCTGCGCCGCCACCGGCGTGCCGCCGATCCTGATCCCGATGTACCAGCGGGCAGCCGCGGCCTACGGGCTGGGGCCGCAGGGCCCGGCGGTGCTGGCCGGGATCAACGAGGTCGAGACCGCCTTCGGGACCAATCTCAACCTCTCCTCGGTCGGGGCCGAGGGTTGGATGCAGTTCATGCCCGAAACCTGGGCCGGCTACGGGGTCGATGCCAACGGCGACGGGGTCAAGGACCCCTACAACCCGGAAGACGCGATCTTCGCCGCCGCCAGCTACCTCAGCGCCAACGGCATGCCCGCCGACACCTACGGCGCGATCTTCGCCTACAACCACGCCGACTGGTACGTCAGCGAGGTCCTCGCCAACGCCGGCTGCTACGCCAGCGAAGTCGGCGACCCGGCCTTCACCGAGGCCGGCATCGGCCCGCAGATCCAGGTCCTGCGCTGCAGCCCGGCCGCGAGCTGGAAAAAGGAAATCCCCGCCGGCTACCTGAGCGCCTTCGAGGATGCCGCCGCCCGCTACGAACTCGGCAAGCGCGGGGTTTGGGCACTGGCGGCGGTCGCCCACCTGGAGTCGAACTTCGGCCGCGGCATGGACAAGAAAGAGCTACACAGGGAAGGCGCCCTCGGCCTCGACTCGACCGAGTGGGACAAGTACGCGGTCGACGGCGACGAAGACGGGCACATCCGCCACGGCGACATCGCCGACTCGGCGGCGACCCTGGCGCGGGAGATCTGGTCGCGCGGCAGCCTCAGCGCCGGCATCTTCACCCACAACCAAGCCGAGTGGTACGTGCAGGAGGTACTGCAGGAAGCCGAACAGATCGAAGGCGGCTGCAAGGTCAGCTACGTCGATTGGCGAGTGGCGCCGCTAGCGACCGGCTTCGAGACCGACGGCCCCGACGCGGTCCTCGCCCCCAACGGCCTCGCCAGCGCCCCCCGCGAGGCCCCGCCCGCAGTCAAGGCGGCGATCGCGGCGGCCAACTCGATCGCCACCACCCCCTACGTCTGGGGCGGCGGCCACGGCTCCTGGTACTCCTACGGCTACGACTGCTCGGGCGCCGTCAGCTTCGCCCTCTACGGCGCCGGCCTGCTCGACACCCCCCTCACCTCGGGCTCCCTGGAGAGCTACGGCGAACCGGGGCCGGGCAAATGGATCACGATCTACGCCAGCGCCACCCACGCCTACGCGGTGATCGCCGGCCTGCGCTGGGACACGGTCGGCGACGCGTCCGGGACGGGGCCACGCTGGCATATCGAGCCTCCGTATCCCGAAGGCTTCGTCGTGCGCCACCCGACCGGTTACTGAGGCTCGCCCCCAAGGACGCCAGGGACGGGCACCCCTACCAGGGGAGGAGGAATGCCCCTCCCCCGGAGACCGTCGCGCAGCTGGGTCGCCTTCCAGGGTTCAGGAGCTGGCGATAGCGGTCGAGCAGCTGACTCTCCTCAAGCAGAGATCCGGCATCTTGGAGCCGTCGATCTCTTGAAGAGCTTCCGAACCTTGGGCCATCTCGCTATTTCGTGTTGATGAGGGGCTCGTGTGCCCCTCTCACGGAGGCTCCAGGACGGGGGTCTGAACCCTGGCCGCGCGACCCAGCTGCGCGACGGTCTCCGGGAGAGGGGCACACGAGCCCCTGACCACCAGCGAAGCAGTACCGTTATCCCGAAGTCGCCGATCAAGACTTGGAGGACGAGATGCCGACTTATCTGATGCTGACCAACCTGACCGCCGAGGGCGTGCGGACCCTTAAGAACAACCCCGGCCGGGTCGCCGAGGTGAACAAGGAGGTCGAGCAGATCGGCGCCAAGGTGGTGGCGCAGTACGCGACGCTCGGCCAGTACGACTTCGTCACCGTGGTCGAGGCCCCGGACGAGAAGACGATGGCCAAGGTCTCGGTCGAGCTCGGCTCGCGCGGGACGATGAGCAGCCAGACGCTGACCGCGATTTCGGCCGACGACCTGGCCGGGGCGCTCTAGCCCTGGTGCCCTCTCGTTGAAGGCGCTCGTAGTCGGCGGGGGTG
>DATBXZ010000325.1:0-6306 GCA_036513995.1 Solirubrobacterales bacterium
CCAGGCAAGCCTTCGCTACCGGCGCTGCCGGCCTCCCCCTGCGAGCCAGCCGTACCGGCGGCGCCCGCTTCGCCCTGCGGTCCCACCGAGCCGGGTGCGCCGGCCTCTCCCGCGGGACCGCGGACACCGGGCTCGGTCGCGGCCGAGTCGGTTGGCCCACCCGAACCGGCGCGCCAGCTGAGACGACGCTCCCAGGGCAGGCACGGGACCGACCTACGGACGAGACGCAGAGCGGCTTTCGCCCGGTGGTCGGTGCTGCCGTGCTTCTGGACGCAGGCGTAGATCGTCTTCGCGTCGGCACCGCTGGCCCAGAGGGCCAGGCCGGCGGTCAGTACCGCCAGCAGAGCCAGGCACGTGCGCATTCGCGACGCGAAGCGTTTCTTCGAGACGAGCACGCTGCCTGTCTCGACCGCAACCGCTACGGCCCTTAGCCTCGGCCTGGATCTTTCGCTCAGGGCTTACGGCCGGCGCGGTGGCGCTCGAGCTCGGCGACCATCAGCTTGGTGTGGAGGGCGGCGATCAGATCCTTGAGCGGCTGCGCCCCGGCTTCGAGCATCTCGACCACGCGCTCGGGCGGGACCTCGCCGGCGAGGCGGTTCATCACCATGTCGACCTCCTGGTGGACCAGCGCCTCCAGCGCCTCCTTGTAGCGGAGGGTGTCGTAGACGGTGAAGCCGATCTGCTCGTCGTAGCCACCGGCGCGGAAGCGCCCGATCGCCTCGATGATGGTGACGTCGGAGGGCGAGTAGCCACGGCTGTTGGGGGTGAGGATCTCCAGCTCGGCGAGGCGGTCGAGCACCTCCTTGGGGACGCCGTAGCGCTCGCGGACCTCGGCGGCGCCGGTCCGCGCCCGCTCGCCGGCGAGGGCGCGGTCGAGGATGCGGTCCTCCAGCTCGACCAGGGCGCCCGCTCGCTCGGGGTCCTCGTCGAGGACCGACTTGATCGCCTTCAGCGGCATGAAGCGCTCCTCCTGCAGGCGCTTGATCAGCTTGATCCGGTCGACGAACTCGGGCGGGTAATAGGCCATGTTGCGGCTGGTCTTGACCGGCTCCGGCAGCAGGCCCTCGCGCAGGTAGTGCTTGATCGTCGGCGCCGGCACGCCGGAGGCCTCGGCCAGCTCGCCCATCCGCAACAGCTCTGCCGACTTGGCGCTCATGCGCGGAACTCCGTCGGCTCGGCACCGGCGTTGGGCCCGGCGGCGGCGCCGGACTCGAGCATCGCCGCCACCTCCTCGGCCGAGTAGCCGGCCTCGCGCAGGACCTCCTCGGTGTGCTCGCCGAAGGCGGGCGCCGGCCGAGTCGGGTCGCCGGGGGTGCGGCTCAGCTTCACCGGCACGCCGAGCTGGCGCACCGTGCCCAGCTGCGGCTGCTCCAGCTCGACCACCATCTCGCGCGCCCGCACCAGCTCGGAGTCGAGCGCCTCGTCGAGGTCGAGGATCGGCTCGATGCAGCAGTCGTGCTCGTCGTTGAAGGCGAGCCATTCGTCGCGGCTGCGGGAGCGGAAGATCGCGGCCACCTCGCGCCAGGCGTCGGAGCCCGGCGCCTCGAACTGCACCTCGATCAGATCGGGGCGGTCGACGCCGTTGCAGAGGGCGGCCCAGAACTTCGGCTCCAGCGCCCCGCAGCTGACCCAGCCGTCGGCGACCTCGTAGGGCAGGTAACAGATCAAGCCTCCCGCCAGCTGCTGCTCGCCGCGGCGCGGCACCTCGCCGTCGCAGAAGTAGCGGCCGGCGACCATCGCCAGCCAGGAGAGGGCGCCGTCGGCCATCGAGACGTCGACCAGCTGCCCCTCGCCGGAGCGGCGGCGCTCGTGCAGCGCCGCCATCACCCCGAAGGCGGCCATCAAGCCGCCGCCGCCGAGGTCGGCGATCTGCCCCGCCGACTGCACCGGTGGCCCGTCCTTGGCACCGGTCAGGCCGAGCAGCCCGACCAGGCCGAGGTAGTTCATGTCGTGCCCGGCCCGCTGCGCGTAGGGACCGTCCTGGCCGTAGCCGGTGATCGCGCAGAAGACGATCGCCGGGTTGGCCTCGCGCATGCGCTCGTAGCCGACGCCGAGCCGGTCGAGCACGCCGGGGCGGAAGCCGTCGAGGACGACGTCGTGACGCTCGACCAGGCGCAGCAGCGCCTCGCGGCCGGCCTCGCTCTTGAGGTCGAGGCGGACCGAGCGCTTGCCGCGGTTGAGCGAGAGGTAGAGCGAGGAGCGGGTGCCGAGCGCCTGCTGCTCGTCGCTGCCGTAGTAGGGAGGCGCCCAGCGGATGTAGTCGCCCATGCCGGTGTCCTCGACCTTCAGCACCTCGGCGCCGAGGTCGGCCAGGAGCAGCGAGCAGAAGCCCCCCGGCAGCAGCCGGGTCAGGTCGAGGACCTTGACGTCGCTAAGCGGGAGAGCGCTCACGCTTGGGTATCCCCAGCAGCTCGCGAGCCTCGGCGACGGTGGCGGCGCGGCGGCCGACGTCCTCGGCCATCTGCCGCGCCTTGGCGATCAGGTCGCCGTTGGAGCGGCACATCTCGCCGTCGGGCAGGTAGAGGTTGTCCTCGACCCCGGCGCGGACGTTGCCGCCCAGCACCAGCGCCGACGCCAGCAGCTTCCACTGGTCGCGGGAGATGCCGATCGTCTGCCACTGGTTCGGGCCTTCGGGGCCACCGGGGATCTGATCGGACATCAGGGTGACGTTGCGCGGGGTCGGCCGGATGCCGCCGGTCACCCCCATCACCAGCGAGATCTGCAGCGGCGGCTCCAGCAGCCCCATGTCGATCAGCGGGTCGAGGTTGGCGACGTGGCCGGAGTCGAAGCACTCGTGCTCGGGCTTGATCCCCAGCGCTTTCATCTCGGTCAGGAACTCGACGATCGTGTCGAAGCTGTTCTCGAAGACGGCTTTGAAGACGAAGTCCTTGCGTCGCTTGGAGTACTTGGCGTAGTTCATCGAGCTCATGTTCAGCGCCGCCACGTCGGGCTTGCAGGCGCGCAGGTACTCGAGCCGCTTCTCGATCGGGATCCCGATCGCGCCGGTCGAGTAGTTGACGATGACGTCGCCGACCTCGGCCAGGATCGCCTCGGTGATCGCCTCGAAGTCCTCGATCTCGTATGAGGGCGTGCCGTCGGGAGTGCGGGCGTGGATGTGGATCTGCGAGGCGCCCTCGTCGACCGCCCGCCGCGCCTCGGCCGCGTACTCCGCCGGTGTGTAGGGGATCGCCGGGCACTGGTCGCGGTTGGCGATCACGCCGCTGATCGAGCAGCTGATCACCACCGGGTCCTCGAAGCGGCTCATACCGGCATCACCCCGTGGCGTTTCCGCGGCTTGCGGACTTGCTTGTCCTTCGCCATCCGCAGCGCCCTGACGATCGTCGGCCGGGTCTCGCGGGGGTCGATGATGTCGTCGATCACCGCGTTGCCGGCGGCGACGTAGGGGTCGATCGTCGCGCGGACGGCGTCCAGCATCCCCTCGCGGGTCGCCTCGGGATCGTCAGCGGCCTCGATCGTCGAGCGGCCGATGATTTCGACCGCGCCCTCGGCGCCCATCACCGAGATCTCGGCCCCGGGCCAGGCGACGATCAGGTCCGGCTCGTAGGCCTTGCCGCACATCACGTAGTAGCCGGCGCCGTAGGCCTTGCGGACGATCACCGTCACCTTCGGCACCGTGGCGCGGCTGACCGCGTAGAGCATCTTGGCGCCGTGGCGGATGATCCCGGCGTGCTCGACCTTCGAGCCGACCATGAACCCGGGCACGTCCTGGAGGAAGACCAGCGGCACGTTGAAGGCGTCGCAGAGGTTGATGAAGCGGGCCGCCTTGTCGGCCGAGTCGTTGTCGAGGATCCCGGCCAGCTGCTTGGGCTGGTTGGCGACTATCCCGACCGGCTGGCCGCCGAAGCGGGCAAAGCAGGTGATCAGCGTCTTCGCGAACTTCGGCTTCAGGTCGAACCACTCGCCGTCGTCGACGATCTCGCCGATCACGTCGTACATGTCGTAGGGCTGGCGCGAGGAGTCGGGGACGATCTCCATCAGCTTCTCCGACATGCGGTCGTCCAAGTCGTCGGTCTCGATGACCGGCGGCTTCTGCTCGCAGTTGGCGGGGAAGTAGGAGAGGTACTGCTTGATCGCGGCGATGCAGGCCTCGTCGTCGGGCACCTCGAGGTCCCCCACCCCCGACTTGCGGCAGTGCACCCTGGCCCCGCCGAGGTCCTCCATCGAGATGTCCTCGCCGGTCACCGCTTTGACCAGATACGGCCCGGCCAGCGCCATCGCCCCCTGGCCGGAGACCATCGGCACGAAGTCGGCCAGGGCCGGGATGTAGGCGGTGCCGGCAGCGCAGGGGCCCATCATCGCCGCCACCATCGGGACGACGCCCGACATTTCGACCTCCTCGCGGAAGAGGAAGCCGGAGCCGGCGAAGAGCGAGCCGGTCGCCTCCTGGATGCGGGCGCCGGCCGAGTCGAGCAGCCAGACGAACGGCATCCGCTTCGAGAGCGCCATCTCGCGCAGGCGGGTGACCTTGAGCTCGCCGGTCATCCCCATCGAGCCGGCCATCACCGTGAAGTCGTAGGCGGCGATGCAGGTCGGGCGGCCGTCGACGTCGCCCCAGCCGGTGATGACGCCATCGGCCGGAGCCTCGACCCCATCCATCGCCCGCTGGGCGAAGTGCGGGCGGCCGTGGATGCCGAGCTCGACGAAGGTGCCCTCGTCGACCAGCAGCTCGAGCCGCTCGCGGGCGGTCAGCTTGCCGCGGCCGTGCTGCTTGGCGATCTTCTCCTCGCCGCCACCCAGCTTCGCCTTGGCGCGGCGCTCGTGCAGCTGCTCGTTCAACTCCGCCAGCGGGGCCGTGCCCGGAAGCAGGTTCTTCGACTCTTGCTCGGTGCCGGCCACTAACGCCCTTTCCACTGCGGATCGCGTTTCTCGAAGAAGGCAGTGACGCCCTCGACGATGTCCTCGGTGCTGAAGGTGAGCGAGAGCTGGGAGCGCAGGAACTCGAGCGCGTCGTCGATGTCCATGTCCTGCTGGCGGTACATCGCGTCGTGGCCGAGGCGCATCAGCAGCGGGCTCTTCGAGGCCAGCGCCGTCGCCCATTCGTCTACTGCGGCGTCGAACTCCGCCGCCGCGACGACCTTGTTGGCGAGCCCGTACTCGACCGCCTGCTCGGCGCTCAACCGCTCGCCCAGCAGCATCATCTCGTTGACCTTCTTGCGCGGGACGTTGCGGTAGATCAGCGACATGATCATGTAGGGGAAGGCGCCGACGTTGATCTCCGGCGTGCCGAAGCTGGCGCCCTCTTTGGCGATCACCAGGTCGCAGGAGAGCGCCAGCCCCATCCCCCCCGCCAGCACGTGCCCGTTGGCGGCGCAGAGCGAGGGCTTGCCGAGTCGCGGCATCAGGCGAAAGAACTCGAGGAAGAGGTCGGAGGCGAAGTGTTTCTCGACCAGCGAGGCGTCGGCGGCGAACCCGCCGAGATCGGCGCCGGCGCAGAAGACCCTGTCGCCGGCCCCGGTGAGGACGACGGCACGGACCTCCTCGGAGGCCTTCGCCTGCTTCATCGCCGCGACCAGCTCGGACAGCATCTGGCCGGAGAGCATGTTGCGCTTCTCCGGGTTGTTCAGCGTCACCGTGGCGACGCCGTCGGCGACCTCGTAGGCGACCAGCTCGTAGCTCTCCGCGCTCATCGACCGGGACCATAGCCGACTTTCGCTGAAAGTGGGAAGTGCTACTGTCTACTCGCTCGAGCGGCCCCGGCCGCCCTTCCGAACCCGCGAACGAGGAGAGACACCAGTGGCGACCGCGACCAACGGCTCCAGCGTCATCAAGCCCGACCACGCAGCCGGGCGCAAGCACTTCATCTTCAGCCAGGAGCACGAAGACCTGCGCGAGTCGATGGAGTCGTGGGTGAAGAAGGAGCTGTGGCCGCACCGCAACGAGTGGGAGGACACCTACTGGCCGACCTCGGCGATGCAGCGGGCGGGCGAGCTCGGCTTCCTCGGCCTCTGCTTCCCGGAGGAGTACGGCGGCCAGGGCGGCGACTACTTCTACTCGCTGGTCCGCGCCGAGTGCATGAGCTACTCCGGCTCCGGCGGCACCAACATGGGCTTCGCGGTCCAGACCGACATGGTCCTGCCCCCGATCCACCTGCTCGGCACCGAGGAGCAGAAGGAGAAGTACCTCGAACCGGGCCTGAAAGGCGAAAAGATCGGCTCGCTGGGCATCACCGAGCCCGGCGCCGGCTCCGACGTCGCCGGCATCCGCACGACGGCGATCCGCGACGGCGGCGAATACGTCATCAACGGCTCCAAGACCTTCATCACCAACGGCCCGCGGGCCGACTTC
>DATBXZ010000326.1:0-8598 GCA_036513995.1 Solirubrobacterales bacterium
GTGGCGCTGATCGAGGCCGGCCCGCCGCTCTCAGCGGAGGAGGGAGGGGCCCTATCCACCGCTTGGGATGCCGCCCGCCAGCCGGTCCAGGCCCGCTGCTATGCCTACGGCGAGGAGACGGCGCACCTCTTCGTCGACGACGTCGACAACCCCTACACCCACCCTGCCGGCAAGCCTTACAGCTGGATCCGCGGTCGCCAGGTCGGTGGCCGGCTGCGGCTCTGGGGGCGGATGTCGCTGCGCATGTCCGACCTCGAGTTCAAGGCCGCCAGCCGCGACGGCATCGGCGTGGACTGGCCCATCTCCTACGCGGACCTGGCGCCCTACTACGACCGTGTCGAGAGCTTCCTCCAGGTCTGCGGCACCGCCGCGGGGCTGGCGCAGGTGCCGGACGGCCGCTTCCTCGAGCCGCCGCCGCTCTCGCCCGGCGAGCGCCGCTTCAAGCAGGCGGTGGAGGAGCGTTGGAGCACCCGCTCGGTGCTTCCCGCACGGATGGCCCAGGCTCCCGCCGGGGCGATGGTCGAGTCGGCCCTGTCGACCGGTCGCCTGACCCTCCACTCCGACTCGGTGGCCAGCCGCGTGCTCGTCGGCACCGACGGCGCCCGCGCCGAGGGAGTCGCTTTCGTCGAGCGCGAGAGCGGCGCCGAACGGGAGCTGCGCGCCCGCGCGGTCGTGCTCTGCGCCTCGGCGATCGAGTCGACCAGGCTGCTGCTCAACTCGGCCACCGACCAGCACCCGGACGGCCTCGCCAACTCCTCCGGCACGCTCGGCCGCCACCTGATGGACCACACCTTCGGCGTCGGCATCGACGGCTTCGCCCCCGCCGGCGCGAACCAGTCCGACGTGGCTTCGTTCGGCTGCGTCGTGCCCACCTTCCGCAACGTCACCGAGGACGGCGTCGACTTCGCCCGCGGCTACGGGGTCGAGCTGCAGGTGACGCCTCTGGCCGGCGGCCTGCGCTCGCGGCTGCGGAACCGCGGCCGTGCTCCCGGGTCGCGCTTCTGGATGCGCGCCTTCGGCGAGGTCCTTTCCAGCCCCGAGAACCGGGTCACGATCGACCCCGGCGAGACCGATGCCTGGGGGATCCCCGTCGCCCGCATCGAGTGCGCCTATGGCGAGAACGAGAAGCTGATGGCGGCCGACCAAATCGCCTGCCTGGGCGAGATGGTCGCGGCGGCCGGCTTCGAGAGCACCGGCGTCTACCCGGACCTCGAGACGCCCGGGCTCTCGATCCACGAGCTCGGCACCGCGCGGATGGGCACCGACCCTGCCAGCTCGGTCCTCGACGGCGCCAACTGCAGCTGGGACGTGCCGAACCTCCTCGTCACCGACGCCTCCTGCTTCCCGTCGAGCGGGTTCCAGAACTCGACCCTGACGATGATGGCGCTGACCGTCAGGGCCTGCGAGGCCCTGGCGGGGAAGCTGGCGCGGCGAGAGCTTTGAGCCGCCCGGCGGTGCGACGCGCCGCCGTCGCCAGCCGCGGCCCCAGCGCCCCGGCCCGCTCGATCCGGCGGGCGATGGCGGCCGCGTTTGCCTGGATGCGGCTGACCGCGCGGACGATGTCGAGGACTTCCTCGGGCTCGGCCAGCAGCATCGGGTGGGCGAGCCAGACCGTGCTCGCGGCCGCCGCCTCCGCCCGCGGCAGGCTGATCGCGGCGTAGTCGATGCGCGGCGCCGCCTCGCGCAGCCGCGGCCCGAAGCGTCCCTCCCGGAACAGCTCGAGGTTGTTCAGGCTCGGGTAGGAGACCCCGACTTCGACCCCCTCGGCGGTCAGCGCCTGCTCGAACCCGGCCAGGGGCAAGCCGGCGAACTCGCCGGCGTCGTAGTGGAAGACGTAGCAGTAGCGGGCGCGGCTGTCGGTGCGCGGATCGCTGGCCTGGGGCCGGATGCCGGGAATCTTCGCCAGCTCGGCATCGAGCAGGGCGCCGCGTTCCTCGCGGGTGCGGTGCTGGGCCGGGAAGCGCCGCAGCTGCGCCCGCAGGATCGCTCCCTGCCACTCGGTCATCCGCAGGTTCGGGCCGTAGGTCGCGTGGTGGTACCAGTGCTCGCCCTCGACCCGGCCGCAGTTGACGTAGGACCAGGCGCGGGCGCGGAGCCCGTCGTCGCCGGTCGTCAACGCCCCGCCCTCGCCGGCAGTCATCAGCTTGTGCGACTCGAAGGAGAAGCTGCCGAACTCGCCGATGCTGCCGGCGCCGCGACCTCGCCACCTCGTGCCCTGGGCGTGGGCGCAGTCCTCGATCAGGGCCAGCTCGCGGCGGTCGCAGAGCTCGCGCAGCGCGTCCATGTCGCAGGTGGTGCCGCCGACGTGGACCGGGACGATCGCCCGGGTGCGCTCGCTCAGCGCCGCTTCCGCGGCGGCTACGTCGAGGCAGAGAGAGTCGGCGTCGACGTCGACCAGGACCGGCGTCGCGTTGACGGCGAGCGCCGCCGTCGCGGTGGCGACGAAGGTCAGGCCGGGGACGATCACCTCGTCGCCCTGGCCGATGTCGCAGGCGGCGAGCGCCGCCTCCATCGTCTGCGTCCCGTTGGTCAGGGCGAGGGCGTGGCGGGCTCCCTGCAGCTGGGCGAACTCGGCCGCCCAGCGGCTGACCTGGTCGCCGTGGGTGGTGGACCAGGCGCCGGACTCGAGGACCTCGCCGAGGAGCTGGCGCTCGCTGTCGTCCCACTGCGGCCAGGGGGGCCACGACTTGCCCGAGCGCAGCGGGGTGCCGTTGAGGATCGCCGGTTGGTCGCCCACGCGCTCAGGGTACAAGTGGGGTCAGTCCCAGAAAGCACGGCTCAAGTCCCCCGGGCGCGACCGCCGATAGAGACGGACGAGCCGTGCGAGGGGTGTGGCGCTTGGCGCCGAACCTATCCCCAGACCAGGAAAACGATGTCGCAGCAGCCCGCAACCAAGCCGATCGACGAGGTCGATCTCGAGACCCCGCCACCGGAGACGGTCCGCCTGCAGGCGACCTCTGGCTTCGGCCGGGTCCTCGCCCCGCGGGAACTTTGGCGCTACCGCGACCTCGCCTTCCAGATCGCCGCCCGCGACGTCACCATCCGCTACCGGCAAACGGCCTTCGGTGCGGCCTGGGCGATCCTGCAGCCGGTAGCCTTCATGATCGTCTTCACGGTGGTCTTCGGCCGTGCCGCGGGGATCTCCTCCGATGGCCTGCCTTACGCGCTCTTCAGCCTGGCGGCGCTGGTCCCCTGGATGTTCTTCGCCAACGCCTTCCTGCTCGGCTCCGAAAGCCTCGTCCTCAACCAGGCGCTGATCTCGAAAATCTACTTTCCCCGCATCTTCATCCCGGCCGGCGTCGTCGCCGCCGGTTGCGTCGACTTCACGATCTCGCTGCTGATCCTGCTGGCGATCGTCCTCGTCTACGGGATCGTGCCCTCGCTGGCGATCCTTGCCTTGCCGCTGCTGATCGCGATTGCGATCATGACCGCGCTCGGGGCGGGCGCCGGCCTCTCGGCGATCAACGTCCGCTACCGCGACGTCCGCTACATCGTCCCGTTCGCGACCCAGATCTGGCTCTTCGTCACCCCGATCGTCTATGCCAACAGCGCCCTCAGCCAGCCGCTGCGGACGCTCTCGGCGATCAACCCGATGGTCGGCGTCGTCGAAGGCTTCCGCTGGGCGGTGCTGGACACCGGCAACGCCCCCTGGGACCTGATGGGGATCTCCTTCGTCGCCGCGGTGGTGCTGCTCTTCGCCGGCCTTGCCTACTTCGACCGGGTGGAGCGCAGCTTCGCCGACCTGATCTAGCCATGGCCGATATCGCGATCCAGGCAGAGGGACTCGGCAAGAGCTACAGGCTCGGGCTCAACGCCGCCTACGGCTCGCTGCGCGAGGCGGTCTCGGAAATGGGGCGGCGCACCGCAGGCCGTCTCGTCGGCCGCGGCGAGAAACCCGAGATCGACGTGCTCTGGGCGCTGCGCGACGTCTCCTTCGAGGTCGAGCAGGGCGAAGCGATCGGTCTGATCGGCCACAACGGCGCCGGCAAGAGCACGATGCTGAAACTGCTCTCGCGGATCGCCGAGCCGACCACCGGCTGGGCCGAGGTGACCGGCCGCGTCGGCTCGCTGCTGGAGGTCGGGACCGGCTTCCACCCAGAGCTGACCGGCCGCGAGAACGTCTTCCTCAACGGGGCGATCCTCGGCATGCGCCGCAACGAGATCCGCAAGCGCTTCGACGAGATCGTCGAGTTCGCCAACATGGAGCGCTTCCTCGACACGCCGGTGAAGCGGTATTCCAGCGGCATGCAGGTGCGGCTGGCCTTCGCGGTCGCGGCCCACCTCGAACCGGAGGTCCTGCTCGTCGACGAGGTGCTGGCGGTCGGCGACGCCGCTTTCCAGCGCAAGTCGCTGGCGAAAATGGCGGAGGTCGCGAGGGCCGGCAGCACGGTGATCTTCGTCTCCCACAACCTGGCCACGATCCAGGCGCTCTGCGAGCGGGCGATCCTGCTCGAGCGCGGCAGCGTCGTCACCGACGCTCCGGTCGAGGAGGCCGTGACCGGCTACCTGCGGGCGCTCGAGCGCGCCGCCAGCGACGATCTGCTGACCCGGACCGACCGCGACGGGCGCGGCTGGGAGGAATCGAAAGTCAGCCGCCTCGCCGTGTTCGACGGCGACAGCGACGAGGCCGACGTCGTCGTCGGCGGCCGCGCCGCCAGGATCGTCGTCGAGGTGACCGAGGTGCTGCCGACGATGGAGTGCCAGCTGACGATCCTCAACAGCCTCGGCCAGCCGGTCACCACCCTCGACAGCGAGCTGAGCAGCCCCGCCGACATCCGCGACGGCGACTCGGGACCGCGGATCGAGTGCCGGATCGAGACGCTGCCGCTGATCCCCGGCCGCTACCGGATCGACGTTCTGCTCCGCGGTCGCCAGGAGATCCAGGACGGCCTCCAGGCCGCTGCCTACTTCGACGTCGAGCCGGGTGTGATCGACGGGCGGCCGATGCCCGCGATCGGCGTCGACGGCGACGTGGTCCTGCCGCACACGTGGCAACTTCCGGCCTGACCGGACGTTAACTGGACACTGTGCAAATGCTCCAACGCCATCTGCTGTGGCTGACTACAGCGCCGATCCTGCTGGCGTTGCTCGTCGCGCTTGCCCTTGCCGAGCCCGTCGCGAGCGTGGCCAGCCCCTGGATCGGGGTGCGGGGGAACCATCTGGTGGACGGGTCCGGGAAAACGGTCCGCCTGCTCGGGGTCAACCGCTCCGGGGCCGAGTACCAGTGCGTCGAAGGCGACCAGATCTTCGACGGGCCGACCGACTGGGCCTCGATCAAGGCGATGAAGAGCTGGAAGATCAACGCCGTGCGGGTGCCGCTCAACGAGAGCTGCTGGCTGGGGATCAACGGGGTGGCCCCGAGCCTCGGCGGCAGCGCCTACCGGGCGGCGATCCGCGAATACGTCTCCGGCCTCGAGCGGGCCGGCCTCTACGTGATCCTCGACCTGCACTGGGCGGCTCCGCGCCACGGTCTCGCGACCGGCCTGCTCCCCCTCCCTGACGCCGAACACGCACCCGAATTCTGGCGCAGCCTCGCCACCGAATACCGCGACGACCGCGGCGTCATCTTCGACCTCTACAACGAGCCCCACGACACCACCTGGGAATGCTGGTCGGGCCCCTGCACCAGCTACGACACCTACTTCGGCGCCTATCCCAGCGTCGGCCTGCCGGAACTGCTGGACGTGGTGCGCTCGACCGGCGCGGAACAGCCGGTGATGCTGGGTGGCCTCGACTGGTCCCGCGACATGCGCGGCTGGCTGGCCCACCGGCCCAAGGACCCGGCGCACGCCCTGATCGCCGCCAACCACACCTACGAGTTCTCGGTCTGCGGCCCGCGCTGCCACAAAGCCCTCCTCAACATCTCCCGCCGCGTCCCCGTCGTCACCAGCGAGCTGGGGGAGAGCGACTGCAGCCATCAGTACATCGACCCCTACATGGACTGGGCCGACCGCCACGACATCTCCTACCTGGCCTGGACCTGGGACACCGGCAACGGTTGGACCTGCGAAGGCGGGACGGCCCTGATCGACAACTACGACGGCCAGCCGACCCCGTACGGAATCGGCTTCCGCGAACACCTGCGGCGACTCGCGGCGGGCTAGTTGCCGCCGAACAGAAGCTTGCTCAGGAGCCCGAGGACGGTCTCGGTGCCGCGTACTTCGATGCGGGGAATCTGCAGGGGGTCGTCGCTGAGCTTGGCCCGTCTGCCCGCGACCGTGCACGCGCCCTGGAAGCCGGCGGCGCCGGTTGCCTCTGCGACCCGCTCGTCGAAGTCGCCGTAGGGATAGGCAAAGGTCGTCACCGGCCCGCCGACGACCGCTTCCAAGTCCAGGCGGCAGCCCTCGATCTCCTCGTCGAGGCAGGTGGCCGTACTGTCGGGGAGGGAGCGGTGGTTGCGGGTGTGGCCACCCAGCTCGATGCCCGCCTCCTGCAGCCGCTCGACCTCTTCCGCGGAGAGAATGGGCCGGTTGGCGAGCAGGCCCTCGTCGGTCCAGTCGTTGGTCTGGCCGAGCTTGCGGCTGACCAGGAAGATCGTCGCCGAGAAGCCGTGACGGCGAAGGATGGGTTGGGCGATCGTCAGGTTGTCGACGTAGCCGTCGTCGATGGTCAGGACCGCCGTGCGCTTCTGTGGCAGCCGTCCTTCCTGCAGCAGCGCGATCAGCTCGCCAAAGGTGATGACGCGAAACCGCAGCAGCGCCAGGAGTCGCATCTGGCGTCGCAGCGAGCGCTCGCCGAGAACGTAGCGATCGCGTTCCTTGCCGGCGCCAAACGCGTGGTACATCAGCACCGGTACGCCCCGCGTGGTTTCCCTCCATCTGGCACGGGTGACGGCGGCGCGCACGCCACGCCAAAAGGTGTAGCGGGAGACGAAGCCGAACCAGAGCTGACGCCGCCCTTCACCGGGGATCAGCCGTCCCAGCGCCGCCAGGAGCGCCGGCGGCGCGCCGGAGCCGAGGAGCGCCCGCCGCAGCATCGCCTCGCGGTTCGTCGTGTCGAGGAACCAGCCGATCAGCTTGATGCGGGCACTGGGGTGCAGGTTCCCGAACTCGCTGCAGAAGCCGCCGAAGCGCTGGTTGTCATAGAGCAGCCGGCTGCGGCGCTTCTCGTCGTCGTGGACCGCGGTGGCATCGGGCAGGTAGACCGGGATGCAGCCCGCCTCGCAGAGGCGGAAGCCCAGCTCGATGTCCTCGACCGCGGCCAGGTCGCCGGCGAACCCGCCGACCTGCAGCAGGCTGCTCAGCGGCACCGAGAAGTTTGCCCCGTAGCAGTCGGTCCAGTCCGGCGCCCTGGTGGCCAATTCCTCGTAGCGTCTGTTCCAGTCGGCGGCATAGGCGTGGGCGTACCAGTCGCGGGCGACCGGTGGTCTCTGGGTCAACTTGCCGAGTGCCAGCGCCTTGGGATTGGCCCGCTGGGCCTCCATATGGGCCGCTACGAGCCCTGGCGAGGCGATGATGTCGTCGTCGAGAAAGAGGCATGCGCGTCCCTCGGCGACCTGCAGGACGGCGTTGAGAGCGGCGGGCTTGCCGCCCTTGTCGAGCTTCAGCACCTGCAGCCGGTAGGGGGTCGCCAAGGCCTCTGCCATCTCGGCGCTGCCGTCGCTCGAGCCGTCGTCGGCGACGATCACCTCGAAGCTGGCCGGGTCCTGCGTCTGCCGGTTCAGCGCCTCGAGGCAGCGGCCGAGCAGCTGCCGGCGGTTTTGGGTCGCGATCAGGATGCTGAGCGCCGGTGGGTCCGTCGGGGTCACCGGGAGCCTCCGCTTTCCTGCCCCGTGCGCGGGCCATGGGTGAGCTGGCGCCAGCGCTCGCGGCCGACGCTGCGTCGCACGCCACCCCAGAACGCGAGCTTCCTGACGACGTGCATCCAGATCATCTTGCGCCCGGGGCCGGGGACCAGTCTGCCCGGCCAGGCAACGGCCCCGGGAGGGACGCGGAGGGCGATCAGGAATCGACGCACGGCGAGCTCACGCGGCCCGGAGCCTCGGGGCCAGTCGAGCACGTCGCCGGCCAGCTCCGGGAACCTCGCCGCGAGCTCGATGCAGGCGACTCCCTGTCGCCGCGCGTCGGCGATCATGCGCGGGCCCAGCTTCTGATCGTCGTGGACGGCCAGCGCCTCGGGGATGTAGGTGGGCAGGCAGCCCGCCTGGCAGAGCCGGTACGCCAGCTCGCTGTCCTCGACCGCGGGCAGGTCGGTGGCGAACCCGCCGACTCCGACCAGCTTCTCGCGGGGGCAGGAGAAGTTCCCTCCGTAGGCATCGGTCCACAGCGGCTGCCGGTGCAGGAGCGCCTCGAAGTGCTCGTTCCACCCTCTCGCGAACGCGTGCGCGTACCAGTCGGGTGCGCTCGGGGGCTCCTGCAGCAGGGTGCCGACACCGAGCGTCAGCGGATTCCGACGGGCGCCGGCAAGGTGGGCGCCGACCAGCTCCGGCGAGGCGATCACGTCGTCGTCGACGAAGAGGCAGGTCGTGGCGTCGGAGGCCTCGACGGCGGCGTTGAGAGCGGCGGGCTTGCCGCCCTTGTCGAGGCGCAGCAGGCTCAGCCGGAACGGCGCCTCGTAGCCGTCCACCATCTCCGCGGTCCCGTCGCTCGAGCCGTCGTC
>DATBXZ010000327.1:0-3098 GCA_036513995.1 Solirubrobacterales bacterium
GGCCGAGTGGTTCGACCCCGAGCTGGCGCGAAAGAAGGTCCTGCCCGCCCAGGCGGAGCTGATCGAGCGCCTTCTCGACCACCTCGCCTAGCCGAGCCGCGAGCCCGGACGTATACTCGCCGCGGATGGAAAACGGCTCTACTCCGCCGTCTGCCGACGCTGGCGAGGCTGACCAGAACGGCCACCTGCCGCTCTCCGCCCGCCTGCTCGGGGTCGGTGTGCGCGGCGTCCGCACCGTCGGCAAGGCGACCGGGGTCGATCGCGCCGTCGAAGTCGCCGCCGAGGAGGCGATCGTCGCCGCGGTCGAGAGCGAGGCGGTGGAGCGGGCGATGGCGCGGGTGCTGCAGGGGCCGATCGTCGAAGAGGCGGTGCAGGGTGCGCTGGAGAGCGAGGCGGTCAAGAAGGCACTGCTGGAGGCGATGGACAGCGAGCTGGTCGACGAGGTCTGGCGCCGGCTGCTGGCCAGCGAGGAGGCCCAGCAACTGGTCGAGCGAATCGCCGAGGCGCCCGAGGTGCGGGCGGCGATCAGCGCCCAGGGCGCCGGGTTGCTCGAGGACATCGGCCGCACGATCGGCAAGCTGACGCGGCGCCTCGACGACAGCTTCGAGCGCCTCGCGCGGAAGGTCGTCTTCCGCCGCCGCCGGGCGGTGTCCAGCGAACACGCCGGCGCCGTCAGTCGCGCCCTGGCGATGCTGATCGACGGGATCTTCGTCAACCTCAGCTTCACCGCGATCGTCGCCATCGCCAGCCTCGTCGACAACGCCTTCGGCGGCAGCGCCAGCGGTACCTCCAGCTTCGCGATCGCGATCGGCTCGACCGCCTGGCTCGGCCTCGGCTCGCTCTACCTGGTCGGCTTCTGGTCGCTCGCCGGGCAGACCCCGGGGATGCGCTTCGTCGGGATCCGCCTCAACCTGCAGCGGCTGCCGCTCGGGCGCTCGCTCAAGCGCCTGTTCGGCCTCGGCCTCTCCGTCGTCACCTTCGGCCTCGGCTTCCTCGGGATCGTCTTCGGCGAGCAGCGCCGTGGCTGGGAGGATCGTCTCGCCGCCACCGACGTGATCTACGACGAGCGCCGCCCCGAGCCGGCGCCGTGGTCACGGCCCGAGGCGGCTGAGCCCGTCGCTGCCGAGAGCTACGCCGCGGTGCCTTCTGGCCCCTCTGCGAGCTTGTAGACGATGATGATCGAGAGCGCGAACACGGCCAGCGACCAGAACGGGTAGGCGCCAATCGAGAGCAGCGACCCGATCGCGTTGAGCGAGGCGACGAAGATCCCGAACCAGCGCCCGAACTCCCCGCCCGACCAGAGCGAGAAGGCGGCGATGAGCTCGAGTACGCCGAGGATCAGGGTGATCCAGCCCCAGGTGTGGAGGCCGCTGATGATGTAGGTGGCGTTGGCGGCGAAGAACTTCGAGTCGCCGATCGCGGCGATGCCCCAGATGACGTTCAGGACGCCGGCGATGAGCAGCAGGACGCCGGCGAAGACCCACCAGCCGCTGAGTGTCGATTCCTCGTTCATGAGTAACCCTTTCGTGCGTTGGACAAGGATCCAAACGCATTCAAGATAGGCGACTCAGGGGACGAGTTTCAGGACCTTGAAGGCTTTCGAGCCGCGGGGGGTCTCGACCTTGACGCTGGCGCCGACCTTGGTGTTCATCAGGGCTTTGCCGATCGGCGACTCGGCCGAGAGCCGGCCTTCGGCGAGGTTCGCCTCGGTCGAGCCGACCAGGGTCCAGACATTTGCATTGCCGCTCGCCTCGTCGAGGACTTCGGCGGTGAGCCCGAAGGCGAAGGAGTCGGCGGCGCTGGCGTCGACCTCGACCACGACCGCGTTGTGGAGCCGCTCCTGCAGGCGCTTGATGCGGGTCTCCAGGTGCGCCTGGTCCTCTTTGGCGACGTGATACTCGGCGTTCTCCTTGAGGTCCCCCTCCTCGCGGGCGACCTTGATCCGTGCCGCCATCTCCTGGCGCGCCGGTCCTTCCAGCTGCTCGAGCTCGGCTTTGAGCCCCTCGATACCCGCCGCGGTGATCGGCTCGCCGCTCATGTCCGGTCCTGGCATGGGGCCAGACTGCCAGAAACGGGCGCTCGCCGGTCAGTCGCCGCCGTTTTCGCCCAGCAGCGCCGGCGCGAACGACTTCACCTTGGCGCCTTCGGCCTTGGCTAGGTGGGAGAGGCCGAAGAGATCCTCGGTCGAGCGCAGCAGCGAGTAGGGGTCGTAGGCGACGGCGTCGGTGGAGCCGGGGGAGACGAACTGGGAGAGCAGCAGGGCGCCGACTTTCTTCGGGTCGCCGGTCGGGGTCGCGGCGACTCCCGTCGCCGGGTCGATCGGCGCCGGGTTGGCCTGGCCGAAGCTGACGATCAGCAGGCCGTCCGCCTTGTAGGCGGAGGAGGCGAGGATCTTCGGCACCAGCGTGGCGAGGAAGGCGTCGGCGCTGGCGGCGCCTTCGGGTGCGCCTGCGGCGCACTGCCCGGTCACGCCGGCGTTGCAGAGGTTGGGGGAGATGTAGGAGTAGTTGGGTGTCGACTTGACCGTCTTCAGATCCTTTTCCAGTTCCGTCAGCGGGACGTCGTCGGCCGCGCAGTCGCCGAGGTCGAGCAGCGAGTGGAAGTAGACGAACGGGTTGAGCTGAGGCGCGTAGCCGCCGGGCGGGGGTTCCGCCGAAGCGCCCGGCTGCGGGTAGACGCAGTTGTCGGGCTGGGCCGTTTCGGGGTTGACCATGCTCTCCATGTAGGCGCGCCAGGTGAACTTGGCGATGCCGAGCTGGTCGGCCAGGGTCAGGGTTTCGGCCGAGTAGACGCATTTGCCGTAGTCCGGGCAGCCGGCCTTCGTTTCGGCGGTCGGGGGCTGCCCGCCGATCGCCGCGATCGAGTTCGGCAGGGCGGCGGTGTCGAGCAGCGAGTAGCCGCTGAGCAGTGTGCCCTGCGGCCGCAGGGTCGTCGCCAGGTAGGGCATCTGCGGGGTGGCGCCGAAGGCGGCTTCATAGCCGGAGCTGGCCAGGGAGATGACGAAGACGTGCTTGATCCGGCCGGCTTCCGGGGCCGGCACCGTGGGCGCGGTCGGAGTCGGTTCGGGTTCGGGTTCCGGCGCCGGTTCGGGCGCTGGG